>DPSI01000502.1:1125-3650 GCA_003527165.1 Pseudomonas sp. | reverse complement strand
TTGAGAGCTACGTCTGGGAAGGTGAGTGGTCGCAGAAGCCAAGCGGCATCCAGATCGAGCCCGGTGCGTTCCGCCGCTATCTGGTCAGCTTCGACCACAATGGCGAACAGCAGATCACCCCAGTTCCTGCTGATGCCTGCGTGATGACTCACCAGCAGATGATCAAGGCCATGCTGACGCCGGGCGATCTGCCGGTCTCAACTGATGAAATGTTCGAGTTCGCCCAGGCAGCACTTACGAACCTCAAGATGCGCAGCGACTGCCAGACCCATCAACTCAGAGCTTCGAGGGCAGCCGCATGAACTTCACCCTCAAGCAAGGCGCAACCGCCATGGTCGTCGGCGGCCAAGAATCGCTGATCGGCCGTTCCGTAGAACTGGCATACCTGATTGGCCGCTGGTGGCTGGTCAAGATCGGCAATCGCACCTTCACAGTGGAAATGCGGGAACTGATGCCGCTTGAACCGCGACAGGGGCTCAGTCGCTTTCCGGGGAGGACCATGGCATGAACGTAGCAATCATTCCCGTCAGCATGTCCTCCCGTGAAATCGCCAAGCTGACCGGCAAGCAGCATAAGCACATCCTTCGTGATATTCGCGAAATGCTGGAAGCGCTTGGAGATGGTCCAGATTTGGGCCACTTCGAAGAAAAGAAAGACTCGCGTGGCTACACCTCAGAGTTTCGCCTTGACCGCGAACTGACCGAAACGCTATTGACCGGCTACAGCATTCCGCTTCGGCGAAAGGTCGTGAAACGGCTGCATGAGCTAGAAGAAAACATGAGGCAGAAGGTTGAGGCGGTCCCTTCGCCGGCTGCACCGGTCGCCGCCCTGGTGGATTTGGCACGACTGACCTTTGAGCACCTCCCGAACCTTGGCGAGAACAGCAAGCAGGCATTGCTCAGCGTTTTGACCGAACAGGCGCTTGGCCACAAAGTGATTCCACTGCCGAAGATCGAGCACCATCTGATGCCGGCCGGCGAGGTCGGAGCAAAGCTCGGTATCAGCGGCGCCATGGTTGGCAGGATTGCCAATGCCAACGGCTTGAAGGTGCCACAGTACGGCGAATTCAGGCTGGACAAGTCGAAGCACAGCAGCAAGCAAGTCGAGAGTTTCGTTTACAACGAGGCAGGACTTGAACGGCTGCGGCAGTTGCTAGCTGAGAAGGTGGCCGCATGAAGCGCTTTAATCAGATGGTAGTGCCTCCACCGGTCTCGGCGCTTGTGACACTCAAGGAGCTAGCAGAAGAGCTGAAGATGGATCGAAGTGCGGCTAGGCGGTACGTTTTGCGCCTTGGACTCAAGCCAGGCAGGGCGCGAACAGCCGACAGCGGATACCAGGCCGCCCTAGTGTTCACAAGAGAGCAGGCTGATTTCGTAGTCTCGCAACGCAAGGCAGACGGCTACTGCTAATGTAAACGGCAGTAAGGGCGATTCCGGAAGGGTCGCCCTTTTTCTTTGGAGCGAAATAATTGAGCGAGAGCAAGATTCACAGCGCTTTGGTCGCCGCGTTCATCGAGTCCGGCGCTATGCCATCGGTACGCACGGCATACGAGGGGCGAGCGTTCACTCCGACATCAGGCCAATCATGGGCGCGCCTCACCGGCCTGCCGAGTAGTAGAGCCCCGGCTGCGATGGGTAATGACGCGCCTCAAGAGTGGACCGGAATACTTCAGATTGACCTGTTCCACCCGAAAGACAGCGGTTTCGCGCCAATGCTGAGCGAGGTGGATGCCCTGTTCGCATTCTTCACGCCCGGCAAGCGCCTCGACTATCCGGGGCAGGGCGTCTTGATCCGCCGCGCTGAGCGATCACCAATCCGAACCGAAGACGTCTGGCAGTCCGTCAGCGTCAGCGCCTACTGCACCGCCTGGACCTTCCCGGCGTACCCCAACGTGAAACACCGCAGCCCGCCTTGAGCGGGCTTTTGCATTTCTTGGAGACAGCAAATGCCCTATGCACAAGGCGTCAACCAGAACACGTACATCAAGCCGGAAGGCGTCGACGGTGCGCTTGATCCCGCAGTAGCGTGGATTCCGCTGCGCCTGATCAGCAACAGCCTGAGTCAGACCGTCGAGGAACTGGAGTCGGACGAAATGTTGCCAGGCCGCCACATGGCCGAGTCGCGCAGCGGGGTATCCAGCGTTGCCGGTGATCTCGAAGCGGAACTGACCTACGGCACCTTCGACATTCTGCTGGAGGCAGCCTTTCACGGCACATGGACTGGCGATGTGCTTACCACTGGCTCAGTCCGCCGCAAGTTCGCCGTCCTGAAGCAGAACGAGGACATCGGTCGGTCGCAGATCTACCGCGGCTGTGAAGTCGGCACCGTGACCATCGACTGTCCGCTGCAGAGCAAGATCGGCATCACCTTCTCGCTGATCGGCACGAAGGAGGAGGCCTATGTGGTGGATCCGGCCGAGACGTTTGCCGAGCCGACCGACACAGTGATGATGACCACCTTTGAGGGTTCGTTGTTCGAAGGCGGCACCGGTCTCAACCATGCCACTGCGCTCAGCATCACGCTCA
>DPSI01000502.1:0-1015 GCA_003527165.1 Pseudomonas sp. | reverse complement strand
GCGATCTACCGCCTGTTCTCCCGCGATGCGTACGACATCAAGCTGGGTCGCATCAACGTAAATGGCTCGCTGTCCGCCTACATCGAAGACGATCGTCTGAAAGAGAAGTATCGCGGCGAGACCAAGACCGCCTTGGTTGTCACGCTGACCGACGGTGACAACAGCTACGAGATCGCCATGAATCGCGCCAAGCTGACCAGTTCGAGCGAAGAGGGCACCGGAGACGACCCGATCATTCAGAGCTACGACTACCGTGCTTTCAACGACACGACAGCCGGCTCGGAAATCACCATCACCCGCATTCCTGCTGTGTAAGGGATAAGCATGAAACCGAGTGACTTCTACACTCGTGCTAAGGCAAACGAGGGGGAGCGCATGCCTCTCTCGTTGCCGGACGGCACGCCCACGGATGAATGGCTACTGATTCGCGGCGTCGACTCTGACCAGTTCCGTGTCGCCCTGGATGAGTTCAGGCGCGACCTGCTGGCTTTCGCCTCAATGAAGGACGAGACCGAGAAGTCAGACAAGACAGAGCAGGCACGGCTTCGGCTCAACGCAGCGCTGATCATCGGCTGGTCGTTCGATGCGGAGTTCAGCGAGACGGCTCTGCTGGAGTTCCTGCGTGAGTCGCCATACATCACCGCCGAAGTTGACCGTTTCGCGAGTGACCGCCGCCGTTTTTTTGGGAAACGCTCGACGGGCTCAGCCAAGGCCTGATCGAGCACGCCGAGCATCAGCTGAGTCTGCTGAAGCCTGCCGGGCCCAGGCCGAAGAAGGGGCCGGACAAGCGCATCACCATCCGGGCGCAGCTTGAAACGATCGCCGAGAAGACAGGGAAGCGTCCTGGCCGCCTTGATGGTCCGGAGTGCCCGTCTGAGCTGGCGTATGTATGGGAGTGGTATTGCTCGGCACGGCCAATTGGCACGCTGACCGAACTGAAGGCATGGGCTGACCTGTACGGGCGTAGGCTGAGGCCGCATGAGATAACACTACTACGTAGGCTGGCTGCGGTTGA
>DPSI01000500.1 GCA_003527165.1 Pseudomonas sp. | reverse complement strand
GGTTATCGGTGGGCACCAGAAATGCCGACAGGCCTTTCTTGCCCAACTCCGGATCGGTGACCGCGAAGACGATGGCGATCTTTGCGCGCTTGCCGTTGCTGACGAACTGCTTGGCGCCGTTGATCACCCATTCGCCGTTGTCCAACACGGCGCGGGTGCGCAGGTTGTGCGCTTCCGAGCCGGCCTGGGGTTCGGTGAGGGCGAAGCAGCCGATGGCGCGGCCGGAGGCCAAGTCGGGCAACCATTGGTCCTGCTGTTCCGGTGTGCCGTATTTCAGGATGGGGCCGCAGCCGACCGAGCTGTGAATGGACATCAGCGCGCCAATGGCGCCGTCGCCGGCTGAGATTTCCTCGACCGCCAGCGCATAGGCGACGTAATCAATGTAGGTGCCGCCCCATTGCTCGGGGACGATCATGCCGAGCAGGCCGAGCTCGCCCAACTGCGTCACGGTGTCGTCGCCGATCCAGCCGGCCTGCTCCCAGGCCTGGGCCTTCGGAGCGATTTCGGCGCGGGCGAAGTCACGCGCCATGTCACGGATCATCCGCTGTTCTTCGCTCAGTTCGATGTCTTGCATGGATTGGCTCCTCTCAGACGCCAGCGAAGAAATCGGCAACACGCTGCGGCGCCACTTCGTCCAGCGTAGGCGGGTTCCAGCGAGGATTCTTGTCCTTGTCGACGATCAGTGCGCGAACGCCTTCGATGATGTCGCCTTGGTCGAACCATTGGCGGTCCAGGTGCAGCTCCATGCGAAAGCACTCGGCCAGCGACAGCGTGCGCCCGCGACGGAGCATTTCCAGCGTGACGCTAAGCGATAGCGGTGAACGGCTGTCGATGACCTTGAGGGTTTCGGTCGCCCAATCGCGATACTCGGGCCGGTTTTCCTCGGCGAGGGATTCTCGGATCGCCGCGACGCTGTCATGGGCGAAGTGCTTCTCGATGGCGGGGAAGAGTGTCTTGAACGGTGCGTCCGGTAGTTCGGTGGTGCCGATGGAACCGAGCAGGGCGGTCAACGCCTCACGGGCCGGTGTGCTCCAGTCCTGTTGGTCCAAGCGTTGTTCCAGCTCGGCGAACCGCTCGTAGGGCACGCAGTAATCGGCAAGGCCGGCATACAGCGCATCGGCTGAACCTATGTGATTGCCGGTCACGCCCATGTAAATGCCGAGATTGCCCGGCAGGCGCGGCAGAAAATAGCTGCCGCCGACATCCGGGAAATAGCCGATGCCGACCTCCGGCATGCCCATGCGCGTGCGCTCGGAAATCACCCGCAGCGATGCGCCCTGGACCAGCCCCATGCCACCGCCGAGCACGAAGCCGTTCATCAATGCCAGCAGTGGCTTGCTGTAGGCATGGATGTACTGATCGAGCGCGTATTCCTCCTCGAAGAAGACGCGGTGTAGGTTCTCGCCGTTCTGGTAGCTGTCATACAGCGAGCGGATGTCGCCGCCGGCGCAGAAGGCTTTTTCGCCCGCGGCGCGCAACACCACAGCGACCACATCTTGATCGTCGGCCCAATCCTGCAGCTGGCGGTGGAGGCTACGTACCATCGGCAGTGTCACGGCGTTCAGTCCAGCCGGACGGTTGAGGGTGAGGTAGCCGACGCGGTTGCGAACTTGGATCAGTACCGGCGCTTCTGCCTGGGTCATGTTCAATCCTCTTGGCGGTAGAGTTTGATGATCGCGGAGAAGTCCAGTGCACCGTTGCCCTGCATGCTGAAGGCCTGGTACAGCTGCTGCGCGAGGCCACCGAGGATAACCGGCTGGCGTACCTGTTTGGCCGCTTCACTGGCAAGGCCGAGGTCCTTGAGCATCAGGTCGGTGCCGAAGCCGCCGCTGTAGTCGCGCGAGGCCGGGCTGTTTTCCACCACACCGGGGAATGGATTGTAGATCTCGGAGCTCCAGCAGCGTCCGCTGGAGGAATTGATCACGCCGGCCAGAACTTTCGCGTCCATTCCCAGTGCGACGCCCAGGGACATGGCTTCGGCGGCACCAATCATGGAGATGCCGAGCAACAGGTTATTAGCGACCTTGGCCACCTGGCCGTTACCGGTACCGCCGCAGTGGACGATGTTCTTGCCCATCGTCGCGAGAATCGGTTGAGCCTTCTGAAAATCCGCTTCGCTGCCCCCGACCATAAACGTCAGGGTGCCGGCCGCAGCGCCGACGGTACCGCCAGACACCGGCGCATCGAGCATCGGGTTGCCCTTTTCCGCCGCCGCTGCGGCGACTTCGCGCGCGCTCATCGGGTCGATGGTAGAGGAGTCGATCAGCAGTACGCCGGCTGGCACGTGGGCCAGCAGGCCGTCTTCGCCGAGGTAGACCTGCCGGACATGCGCCGCTGCCGGCAGCATCGTGATGATCACCTCGACACCGGCCTGGGCAACGGCCGCGGGAGAGGTGGCTTCTTCTGCACCGGCCGCCACCAGCCCGGAAACCGCGGTGGCGGAAAGGTCATAGACGCAGACCTGATGGCCGGCTTTCAGCAGGTTGTGGGCCATGGGCCCGCCCATGTTGCCGAGTCCGAGAAAACCGATATGCATGGCCGTTTCCTTCTTCTTATTGAGGGCGATTTGCGGTGCCGTGACCCACAGGCACGGCGCCGACTGCGTTACTTGAGATTGATGGTCGTGTTCACCGGGCCGCCGACCTCGTTCTCGTCGAACCAGCGCTGAATGACGGTCTTGGTCTGAGTGTAGAACTGCACCACCTGCTTGCCGTACGGGCCGAGGTCGCCGAGCTTGGACGCGCGCGATCCGGTGAATGAGAACATCGGTACCGGCACCGGAATCGGCACGTTGATGCCCACCTGGCCGACGTCGATTTCTTCTTGGAAATGCCAGA
>DPSI01000506.1 GCA_003527165.1 Pseudomonas sp. | reverse complement strand
TGGATTGTTACGTTCGTTGCGCGCGTTATCGGGATTGCTGGCGCTGGCGAGCTGGCGCTGCATCGTCGACAGGTTGCCCGATAACGCGCGCAACGAACGTAACAATCCACGCCAGGCCGGGTTGCTCTGCATTCGCAGGTGTTCCAGTGACGATTCGAGATCGGCCAGGGCCTGCGCATTGGCTTCGCTGTAGCGAAAGGGCTGACGTAGCTGAACGGCATTGGCCAGTTCGGCACAGGCGACGCCCTGCAGCCGCAGCAGCCGGCCGCAGCGGAACAGTATGTCGCTGTGGAAGAAGGCCTCGGCCAACGCCTGATAGGGGTAATGCGAGGAACTGACGCGCTCGTGCAGGTCTTGCGCCAGGAAATAGAGCTTCAGGTAATGGCTGATCTTCACTCCCGGACGGCCGCTTCCGAGGCGGTGCAGCAGGGTTTCCTTGGTGGCGTTGAGCGCGCTGACCACACGGCCGTTCTGTTGCGCCAGCTGCAGGCGACGTTCTTCCACCTCCAACTGGCGTACCGGCTCGAACAGTGCCGCCTTGAGTTTGTAGTACTGCCCCAGCTCGCGGTACAGGCGGGCGAGGCTCTGCTGCACCGGTTGATGCGAGAACAACGCATTCCAAAGCACCGACAGGAGTCCGTACCAGGTCGCCCCGGCGAGCAGAAGCAAGGGGTCGCGCCACGGATGAAGCGCTTCACCGGCGCGCTGATCGGCGGCGATCATGCTGTAGATGGAAAGAATCAGCGTGGCCTGGGCGATGGTCGCGTAACGCTCACCCAGTGCCCCCAGCATCACCAGCACGAATGCCGCCGCAGCCATGCCGGTAACGAACAGCAGCGGGTAGGGGAACAGCAGCTGCACCGAGGCGGCAGCGATGCTGAAACAGAGCAGCGTGACCAGCAGTGCCCAGAGCCGGCCGAGCCAGCTATCGTCGGTCTCCGCCAGGGCGCTGGCGATCACGCCGAGAAACAGCGGGATGGCCATCGTGGGCTGTTCGGCGTACCAACTCAGGCCCATGCTGCCGGCCAGGGCGATCAATACGCGCAGGCTGTAGCCGAATTTCTCCAGGGCCCAGAGACGGCGCAGGGAATGGCTGAGCGATGGTGAGCGCATGGGGGCAGTCGAACCTGGCTGTAGGAGATGTTTGGACGTCGATGGTGTTCGCGCGTCACCTTTGTGCTGCA
Organism: Pseudomonas sp.; assembly: GCA_003527165.1. Taxonomy (GTDB): domain Bacteria; phylum Pseudomonadota; class Gammaproteobacteria; order Pseudomonadales; family Pseudomonadaceae; genus Stutzerimonas. The sequence goes on along the minus strand of DPSI01000506.1, from coordinate 9,064 downwards.
AAGCTTATACCGGCCATCCGTCCCGCATCACCGGAACGCCATCGCTTGGTCATCGTTTCGCCGTAATCGTCTGGCTTCATTCATGCGCCCCTCCCCAATTCCCTATAAGAGGACAACGCATGAACCGTGAACATGATGCCAGCCGCCGCAATCTGCTCAAGGGCAGCGCTATCGCCGCCGTGGTTGCCACCACGCCTTTTCTCGGCACGCTGCAAGCATTCGCCGCGCGCACTGGACAGGGCCGCGGTGCCGGCCTGGTCCGTAGCAGCTACGGTCCGCTGCGTCCGACCAAGGACCTGAGCACGGGCCTGGAATTGCTGCAATTGCCCGACGGTTTCCAGTACAAGAGTTTTTCCTGGACCGGCGACTTGATGGAAAACGGCCAGCCGGTCCCCACCTCCCACGACGGCATGGGTGTCGTCGAGGTGCGTCGTGGTCAGCATGGACCGGAAATCGTGCTGGTGCGCAACCATGAAGCCGGCACCGGCAATCTGATCGACGCCACCGGCATCTATGACCACGTCACCCTGGCCAATGGTCAGCGCCCGGCCGGTGGTACCACCAATCTTTACTTCTCGCGCGGCATCGAGCAGCCGGTGCGCACCCTGCCCAGCCTTGGCGGCACCCGCACCAACTGCGCCGGTGGCGTGACGCCCTGGGGAACCTGGTTGTCGTGCGAAGAAACCACCGAGGACTACCGCAGCGTTGGCGGTCGCGCCCACGGCTATGTGTTCGAAGTCACGGCCGACCCGGCACTGACCACCGGTCAGCCGATCATCCAGATGGGCCGCTTCGCCCATGAGGCGGTGGCTGTGGATCCCCGCAACAGCTATGTCTACCTGACCGAAGACGCCCGCAACCAGGCCGGCTACTACCGTTACATTCCCACCGACGCCAGCCAGCAACCCGGCTCACTGGCGGCGGGCGGCATCCTGCAGGCGGCACGCGTGCGCAATCGCGCGCTGATCGATCTGCATGCGCCGAAGCAGGGCGACACCCATCAACTGGAATGGGTCGAAGTGTCCAATCCGGACCTCGATCCGCAGCCCGAGGGGAGCGGCCCGTATGCCCAGGGGCGTCGCGCCGGCGGCCTGAGCATGAGTCGCGGCGAAGGCATCTGGTACAGCGAAGGCAAGCTGTTCATCGTCGACACCAGCGCCGGTACCGACAGCCAGGGCCGTCCCGGCTACGGCCGGGGTGCGGTGTGGATGCACGATCTCGCCAACGATCGGCTGACCTGCATCTTCGCTTCTACCGATGCCGAGGTCGCCAACAACCCGGACAACATCACCGTCAGCCCTCGCGGCGGTTTGTTGCTTTGCGAAGACGGTGGCGGTGTGCAGGATGACTACGGCTTCGGCGAGCGCCTGCTGGGTCTGACCACGGCGGGCGAGGCTTATATCTTCGCCAAGAACAACGTGGTCTTCGATGACGTCCAGGCCGCAGCGGCCGGCAAGAACGTGTCCGGAGGCGATTACCGTAACCGCGAATTCTGCGGTGCCTGTTTCGACCCGACCGGGCATTTCCTCTTCGTTAACATCCAGACCCCTGGCATCACCTTCGCCATTTGGGGTCCCTGGGCGCGCGGGTCGTTGTAATAGAAGCAGCTGGAAGCCGGAAGTACAAAGCTGCTGGCTTCCGGCTTCCGGCTTCCGGCTCAAAGCTGCCTTACTTTCAACGACCGCCCTTTGATCTTCCCGGCATTGAGGCGATTGAGCGCCTGTTTGGCGACACCGCGCTCGACGGCGACAAAAGCCTGGAAATCGAAGATCGCGATTTTGCCAACCTGCGTACCCGGGATTCCCGCATCGCCGGTGAGCGCGCCGAGAATATCGCCAGGGCGCAGCTTGTCCTTGCGCCCCGCGCCGATGCAGAGCGTCACCATGGGCGGCTGCAGCGGTCCACCAGATTGCGCTTTTAGATCGCTCAGCGGTTGCCAGTTGAGCGGCGCTTTCTGACGTTCCTCGATGGCCCGGGCGCGATGGGCTTCGGCGGGCGCGACCAGACTGATGGCGATACCCTTCTTGCCGGCGCGCCCGGTACGCCCGACGCGGTGAATGTGAATCTCCGAATCACGCGCCAGCTCGACGTTGATCACCATGTCCAGCGCATCGATATCCAGGCCGCGTGCGGCGACGTCGGTGGCCACCAGCACCGAAAGGCTACGGTTGGCGAACATCGCCAGGACCTGATCGCGGTCGCGTTGCTCCAGATCGCCATTGAGCGCCATGGCGGAGATGCCTTTGGCGCTGAGCTGGTCGACCAACTCCTGGCACTGCTGCTTGGTGAAGCAGAACGCGACGCAGGTCTCGGGGCGGAAACTGGCGAGGATGCGCACCACGGCATCCATCCGATCTTCCGGGTCGATTTCGTAGAAGCGCTGCTCGATCTGTGAATCGTCATGCAGTGCCTCGGCCTTCACTTGCTGCGGGTCGCGCATGAAGGTCGCGGAGAGCTGCTTGATACCGGAAGGGTAGGTGGCTGAGAACAGCAGCGTCTGACGCTTGCTCGGGGTCTGTCCGATGATTTCGGCGATGGCGTCGTAAAACCCCATGTCCAGCATGCGGTCGGCTTCGTCGAGCACCAGCGTGTTGAGGCCGTCGAGCTTGAGCGAGCCCTTTTTCAGGTGTTCCTGAATGCGGCCGGGGGTGCCGACGATGACATGCGCGCCGTGCTCCAACGAGCCGATTTGCGGGCCGATGGAGACGCCACCGCAGAGGGTGAGAATCTTGATGTTGTCGGCCGAGCGCGCCAGCCGCCGCAGTTCCTTGGTCACCTGGTCGGCCAGCTCGCGGGTTGGGCACAGCACGAGTGCCTGGCAACCGAAATAGCGCGGATTGAGCGGCTCGAGCAGCGCGATGCCGAAAGCGGCGGTCTTGCCGCTGCCGGTCTTGGCCTGCGCGATGAGATCCATGCCCTTGAGCATCACGGGCAGGCTCTGGGCCTGGATCGGCGTCATCTCGGTGTAGCCGAGCGCGTCGAGGTTGGCCAGCGTCGCGGGACTGAGGGGCAGGGTGGCGAAGGCTGAACTGGGCACGGTAATGATCTGCAAGGAGAAATGATGCGCAGTCTAACAGGCCTTTGCGGTCGTCGCGTGGCAGCCTCCGGTCCCTCCGCTGTGGGCGGAACGGATACAACCCTGGCGGGTCCCAAAGGAGTCAATGGATACTCCAGGAGGTTGTTTTGTCCCGCTTGTTGTTGCTGCTGAGTGCGTTATCCCTTCCCGTTATCGCTGCAGAGCCGACGCTCTTCGGCCGGTATGAACAGATCAAGATCGAAGACCTCGGCAAGACCCTCAAGGCCAAGATGGACACGGGCGCGATGACCGCCTCGCTGTCGGCGCGTGACATCGAACGCTTCGAGCGCGAAGGCGAGGACTGGGTGCGCTTCCGCCTGGCGATCGAGGGAGCTGGCGACACGCTCTATGAAAGCCGTCTGGCGCGGATTGCCGAAATCAAGACCCGCGCAGAGGAGGCGGACCCTGACGACGACACCGATCTCGAGCGGGGCCCTGATGTCGCCGAGCGGCCGGTAGTGGAAATGCAGCTGTGCATCGGCGATCAGTTGCATGAGGCCGAGGTGAACCTCACCGACCGCAGCCATTTCCGTTATCCCCTGCTGATTGGCGCTACGGCGATCCGTGATCTGGACGCCGCGATTGACCCATCGCAAAAATATACGGCGGGTCGTCCGACCTGCTAGAGCCCGTTAGATAAGTGGAGGCGTATCTGCGGCGGTCGATTTATAAACGTGGGCTCGACCGAGGCGTGCTTGGGATAGAGGTGGGCCCTGAGCCCCTTGTGTTTGCCGTCGTGCCGCCAGGTTCTTCATGTTGCTCGATCAATGCCAAACAAAGCGGTGAGAGGCTGTACTAAAGCTATCTATCATCTAAGGGGCGAATAGTTAAGGTGATTGTCGGCACGTATAGCCTCTCTTGTTAACTATGAACGGTCAGCTTTTATTTGATTTAATAAGTCGGCGTCGGAGCTAATTGTTGACCCTGCATATGGCTGGGTTGTTTTTATCAGTATTAGCCTAACCTCTTTTGGTCGATTTTCAGGGTAACAACCCGGCCGTTTCGGTAGTGCGAATAGCGCATTGTTTTTGGTGACCGGTGAGTCAATCGATGCGGGCGGGCTTGCGGTTCCCAAGGGCTCGAACAAATGCCCCCTCATTGCCTAGGGTTTAATCAGGGCTCCGTTCCTTTTATACGGTTTACGGCTGATTGTGCAGCGGTCTTCCACCTTTCACGAGGCCTGTTCTGCTTCACTTCAAAAGCCACAAAGGTCTCGCGTGCAAGCGGTTGATCTAAAGCTGTCAGACTAAAGTCGGGGCTATCCTTCCGCGACGCATCCTTGTTAGATTCACGATGTGGTTCCCTTTACCCGTAATAAAAATAAGACGGAGAACGTCATGGCCGACGCCGAAAAAGAAAATGCTGCTGCGTACTGGAAGGCGAACGTTCGCCTCATAACATGGAGCCTTGTGGTCTGGGCTCTCGTCTCATATGGCTTTGCTATCCTCTTGCGCCCGTTGCTGTCCGGTATACCGGTCGGCGGAACAGATCTGGGGTTCTGGTTCGCTCAACAAGGTTCCATCATTACGTTCATTTTGATCATCTTTCACTACGCGTGGCGGTTGAACAAACTGGACAAGGAATTTGGGGTCGAGGAGTAAGCCAGAATGAGCCAATATTGGATAAACATGTTGTTTGTGGGCGCATCCTTCCTACTTTATATAGGGATTGCGGTGTGGGCCCGAGCTGGATCGACCAAAGAATTCTACGTAGCTGGCGGTGGCGTTCATCCCGTAACTAACGGTATGGCAACTGCCGCTGACTGGATGTCTGCGGCGTCTTTCATTTCCATGGCGGGTATTATCGCTTCCGGTGGTTACGCGACTTCGGTTTACCTGATGGGCTGGACCGGTGGTTACGTGCTGCTGGCGATGCTGTTGGCACCCTACCTGCGTAAGTTCGGCAAGTTCACCGTACCTGACTTCATCGGCGATCGTTTCTACAGCCGAGGCGCGCGCCTGGTTGCGGTTATCTGCCTGATTCTGATTTCGGTCACCTACGTGATCGGCCAGATGTCCGGTGCTGGTGTGGCCTTCTCCCGCTTCCTCGAAGTGAGCAACGACGTTGGTATCTGGCTAGCTGCCGCGATCGTGTTCGCCTATGCGGTATTTGGTGGCATGAAGGGCATCACCTATACCCAGGTGGCGCAGTACGTGGTGCTGATCATCGCCTACACCATCCCGGCCGTGTTCATCGCCTTCCAGTTGACCGGTAACCCGATCCCGATGCTCGGTATGTTCGGTACCCACGTCGAATCCGGTATGCCGCTGCTCGATAGGCTTGATCTGGTCGTGCAGGACCTGGGCTTCGCTGCTTACACTGCCGATGTCGATAACAAGCTGAACATGTTCCTGTTCACCCTGTCGCTGATGATCGGGACCGCTGGTCTGCCGCACGTCATCATTCGCTTCTTCACCGTCCCGAAGGTGGCCGATGCTCGCTGGTCGGCTGGCTGGACCCTGGTTTTCATCGCGCTGCTGTACCTGACTGCCCCGGCCGTTGCGTCCATGGCTCGCCTGAACCTGGTCAACACTATCTATCCGGAAGGTCCGCAAGCTGAAGCGATTCTCCACGCAGAGCGTCCGGCCTGGATGCAGACCTGGGAAGAAACCGGTCTGATCCAGTTTGAAGACAAGAACAATGATGGCCGCATCCAGATGTACAACGACGCTAACGCTGCCTTTGCTCCTACTGCGCAAGAGCGTGGCTGGAACGGCAACGAGCTGGTCGTTAACAACGACATCATCGTTCTGGCCAACCCGGAAATCGCCAACCTGCCTGGCTGGGTTGTCGGTCTGATCGCGGCGGGCGGTATTGCGGCGGCGCTGTCGACAGCTGCAGGTCTGCTGCTGGCTATCTCCTCGGCGATCAGTCATGACCTGATCAAGACGATCATCAATCCGAAGATCAGCGAGAAGAGCGAGATGCTGGCTGCTCGTCTCTCCATGACGGGTGCGATCCTCGTCGCTACCTGGCTGGGGCTGAATCCACCGGGCTTTGCGGCACAGGTGGTGGCACTGGCGTTCGGTCTGGCGGCATCAAGCCTGTTCCCGGCGCTGATGATGGGGATCTTCTCCAAGCGCGTTAACAGCAAGGGTGCGGTCGCGGGTATGCTGGTTGGCCTGGTGAGCACCAGCGTCTACATCTTCCTGTATCTGGGCTGGTTCTTCATTCCTGGCACTGCGTCGTTCGCCAACACGCCTGACCAGTGGATGTTCGGTATTTCTCCGCAAGCCTTCGGTGCTATCGGTGCGGTGCTCAACTTCGCAGTGGCTTACGCCGTTTCGATGTCGACTGAAGCACCTCCGCAGGCGATTCAGGATTTGGTTGAAAGCGTCCGTACTCCGAAAGGTGCTGGCGCTGCGCTCGATCATTAACTGATAACGCAACCCGCGTCAGGCATGGTCTGACAATGGTTGATGCAGGAATCGGGCTTCCATTTGGAAGCCCGATTTTTTTTAAGGAAGCTGTATATGATCTGGCATTTATTCGCTGCAATTGCTGCTGCTCTTGCAGGCGCGGGAATTGCGTTGCTGCTGCGCAATCTGACCCGCAACCGGCTACCGAAATGGATCGTTCCGGTATTCGCTGGGCTCGGAATGCTCGCCTATACCATTCACTACGAATACACCTGGTTTGAAACCAAGCAAGCGCGTTTGCCGGAAGGATCCGTGATCGTGGATAGTGAAATAGGCCATATGTTGTGGCGACCGTGGACAGTCATCTTTCCCATGCCGCTGAGCTACACAGTGCTTGATGGCGCTAATGTGCAGGTCGAAGCTACCAGTCAGGGACGCATTGCCCGTTTCGTTCTGTACAGGTTCAAAAAGGAGCACCTGATCTCCACTGTGACGAGCAAGAACCATCAGCTAATCTGTAATGAGCGGGCAATGTTCACGCTGAATGAGGCAGGTCAGGCAAAGATCGAAACCATGACCGAGCTGGAACCGAGTGCGCCGCTCTATCGGGCCATTTGCGCTTCCGACCAATTTTAGATCGCGTGGGAGCCGATCCGAGGCATATTTGTGCGTGCTCTCCACCCGCCAAGCGAAATGGCACGCAATCGTGGTCGTTGACCAGACTGCGAGTGAGCGTTGCTTGTGCGCAGAGCGTACCCGGCGCATGAAGCCGGTGCGGATGCCCGCGCACGGCAACGGAGCCTAGCCGCAAATGCAGCCTAAGAGCCGCCTGATGATGAGGCGGGGCGGCGGCCGGATTCGTCCGGCGCGGATCGTTCAGACCGTCATTGTCATGGGCCAATGTTCGCGTAGCGATCGGCCAGGACGCATCACTTCGCACAGGCCTCCCCTAGAACGCAGGCGGCAATTCAGTCGCGATCAGCCAGGGTTGTCTTTCGGCGAAACAGCGGCCAGGCCCCGATCAACGCGGGTAGCCCGAGGCCGATCCAGGCCAGCGCGTCCCACCAGTCGTCACCCAGCAATGCAGCGAAGAGGCCGGTAAGGCTGAGCAAGGCGATCAGGCCGGGCAGCAAAAAGGTGGATTGTCGCCAGCTCATATCCTCACCTCGCGCGTCGCGGGTTGCGTGCCACGGCGGCGAACCCACCACAGATACAGGCCGCTACCGAGGACGATGATGGTCAGCACGTCGAGGATGGCCCAGAGGATTTGCATCGGCCGCCCGCCGTAGTCACCGAAATGCAACGGTTGCGACAGGCCGAGCGCGTCCATGTACCAGGGGCGCTGGCCCACGGCGGTGACCTCCAGCGTCTGTGCATCGATCAAAACCGGGGTGAACAGATGCGACGTCAAATGGCTGCTGCCATTCATGAACACCGCATAGTGATGCTCGCTGGAAAAGCGTGTGCCGGGGAAAGCGATGAAGTCAGGCTGCATGCCGGGCGCGGCCTGGGTGGCGATTTGCAGAAGCTCGCTTGCGGGCGCGCGGGCGGTCAGCGGCGGAGCATCCCGGTACGGTTCTAGCATGCGGGTGAGCGACTCCGCCCGCCACGCCTCGATCAGCAGGTCGGCGCAGGCGCTGATGACACCGGTGACGCCGACTACCAGTGCCCAGCTCAGGGTGACGATGCCGATCAGGTTGTGCAGGTCGAGCCAGCGCGTACGGCGCGACCGATCATGCCGGACCCGAGCGAACTCCAGCCGCCGCATAAACGGCGCGTAGAGCACCACGCCGGAGACGATCGCCACGATGAACAGGATGCCCATGAATGCCAGCAGTAACTTGCCCGGCAGTCCGGCGAACATGTCCACGTGCATGCGCAGGAAAAACATCATCAAGCCACCGTTGGCGGCCGGCATTTCCACGGCCTCGCCAGTCCGGGCATCGAGCATGAAGGTATAGGACGAGTTCGGCTCGGTGCCGGCGGTCGCCGCCATGATGGCGACCACGCCGGACGGCTCGTCCGCTTCCCAGCCCAGGTACTGCACTACCTCGTCCGGACGATGCCGCTCAGCCGCGGCGACTAGTTGCTGCAGGTCGAGCTGCGGCGTGTCGGCGGGCATTTCGCGCAGCTCCGGCGCTTCGCCTAGCAGGTGCTCCAGTTCGTGATGAAAGATCAGCGGCAGCCCGGTGATGGCCAGCAACAGCAGGAACAGCGTGCAGATCAGGCTGGTCCAGGTATGGACCGCCGACCAGCGGCGGATGGTGGTGGCCTGCATCAGAACTCCAGTTGTGCCGACAGCTCGAGCGTGCGCGGCGCGCCGAGGTAATGGCTGCTCAGCCAGTAGTGCTCGTCGGTCAGGTTGCTCAGGTTGGCGCGCAGGGTCAGCGCGCGGTCGTCCGCCAGCGCCATGCGGTAACGGCCGCCCACGTCGAAGGTGGTGAACGAGGGAATGGTGTTGTCGTTGGCTTCGTCGGTGTATTGCTCGCCGGTATAGAAAGCGCCGCCGGTGAGCGTCAGGCCGGGCACGGAAAAAATTGAATACTCGCCATACAGCTTGGCCAGGCGTCGTGCGACGTCGGTCGGACGGTTGCCCTCGTTAGCGGCGATGGCCGAGTCTTCGACGACC
>DPSI01000505.1 GCA_003527165.1 Pseudomonas sp. | reverse complement strand
GCTCTTCCGATCTCGGTTGGCGGCGTCGCTGGCCGCTAATCAAGAAGATCCTTACTTATGTCTTCTTCGTTCTGGTCATTGGGTTGCTGGTGGGGCTGGCACGCAATGTCGATTGGAGCGAGGTCTACCAGACGCTGGGCAACTACAACGCCCAAACGCTCTGGCTGGCAGGCGCGGCCACTTTCGGCAGCTATGCCGTGTATTGCTTCTTCGATGTGCTGGGCAAGCGGTATGCGCAGCACAACCTGCCGATTCGGCAGATTCTGCCGGTAACCTTCGTTTGCTACGCATTCAACCTCAATCTGAGCGCCTGGGTCGGCGGCATCGCGCTGCGCTACCGGCTGTATTCCCGACTTGGTTTGCGCGCATCGCAGATCACTCGCGTGTTCACCCTGAGCGTGCTCACCAACTGGCTCGGCTATATCTGGCTGGCTGGGATGATCTTTTCGATGGGGTGGATCACCCCGCCGGATAGCTGGGGGATCGGCCATACGGCGCTGCGGGTGCTCGGCGTCGGTTTGCTGGTGGCTGCAGCGCTCTACCTGTGGGCCTGCGGTTTTTCCAAGCGCCGCCACTGGACGATACGCAAGCACAAGATTCATCTGCCGTCGTTACGCCTGGCGATGCTACAAATGGTGCTAGGTGCGGCCAACTGGTCGCTGATGGCGCTGGTGGTCTATTTCATGCTCTTGCAGAAAGCCCCCTACCCCGAGGTGCTGGGGATTCTAATGATCAGCAGTATCGCCGGCGTGATTGCCCATATCCCGGCGGGCCTCGGTGTAATCGAGGCGGTGTTCGTCGCCATGCTCGCTGGCGAACTCAGCCAGGGCGCGATCGTAGCCGGCCTGATCGGCTATCGGGTCGTGTATTTCCTGGTGCCACTGTTTTTAGCCACCATCCTTTACGTCGTACTCGAAGCCCGGGCGAAAAAACTACGATCCGGTAACGAGGCTCAACCCAGCGAAAAGCAACCGGAAGAGCATCCTCCAACGGCAGCCTAGCGTTCGCCAGCAAGGCTCTCCAATCGGAAACACAGGCATGAAAAAGCCGGGACGATCGTCCCGGCTTTTTATCTGCGTCAGTGCCGTAGCGCGGCTTCGTTACACCTGGGGTCGCAAGATGATCACCCCAAGCGGTGGTAGCGTCAGCGTAAGCGATACATCTTGCCCGTGCGATGGCACCTGCTCGGCCAGCATTCCGCCGCCGTTGCCCACGTTGGAGCCACCGTAGCACTCGGCATCACTGTTGAAGACTTCCAGCCAGCGGCTGTCTTCCGGTACGCCGACCCGATAGCCTTCTCGCACCACCGGGGTGAAGTTGCCCACGACCAGTAGCGGATGGCCGGTCGAACTTTTGCGCAGCCAGGCGAATACGCTGTTGGCGCGATCATCGCCGATCAGCCACTGGAAACCCGCCGGATCGGTATCCAATTCGTGCAACGCCGGTTCCTGGCTGTACAGCCGATTCAGATCACGAACCAGATTCTGCACGCCACGGTGGTCGGCTTCCCCAAGCAGATGCCAGTCCAGTTCACGGTCATGGCTCCATTCACGCCACTGGCCGAACTCGGAGCCCATGAACAGTAGCTTCTTGCCAGGGTGGGTCCACATGAACGACAGATAGGCCCGCAAGTTGGCGAACTTCTGCCAACGGTCGCCGGGCATCTTATCGATCAGCGAGCCCTTGCCGTGCACCACTTCGTCGTGGGAAATCGGCAGCACGAAGTGCTCCGAGTAGGCGTAGACCATGCCGAAGGTCAACTTGTCGTGGTGATACTGGCGGTTGATCGGGTCTTCCTGGATGTACTTCAGTGTGTCGTGCATCCAGCCCATGTTCCACTTGTAGGCAAAGCCCAGTCCGCCTTCCGCAGTGGGCTTGCTGACTCCCGGAAACGCCGTGGATTCTTCTGCGATGACCAGCGCCCCAGGCGTCTCGGTCGCCACGACATCGTTCAGGTGGCGTAGGAATTCGATCGATTCGAGATTCTCGCGACCGCCATGACGATTGGGAATCCACTCGCCCTCCTTACGCGAATAATCGCGATAGAGCATCGAGGCCACCGCATCGACACGCAGTGCATCGACGTGGAACTCACGCAGCCAATGCAACGCCGAGGCCAACATGAAGCCGTGCACCTCGGTGCGGCCCAGGTTGTAGATGTAGGTGTCCCAATCCTGATGGAAGCCTTCGAACGGGTGTGCGTACTCGTACAGCGCCGTGCCGTCGAACTCGCCCAGCCCGTGGGCATCGGTCGGAAAATGCGCCGGCACCCAGTCGAGGATGACCCCAATGCCGGCGTTGTGACAGGCGTCGACGAATGCGGCGAAGTCGTGCGCGGTACCGTAGCGAGCGCTGGGCGCGAACTGCGATAGCAGCTGGTAACCCCAGGACCCACCGAACGGATGCTCCATGATCGGCATCAGTTCGATGTGGGTGAAGCCCATGTCCACGACATAGGGAATCAATCGCTCCGCCAGTTCGTGCCAGTCGTAGAGCCGACCGTCATCGCCCCCCTCCCGGCGCCACGAGCCCGCGTGTAATTCGTAGATGGTCATCGGTGCCTGAAGCGATTGCCGCGCCATGCGCTGCTGCAGCCAGGCATCGTCTTTCCACGCGTATTCCAGCGGGTGCGAAATCACCGAAGCGGTTCCCGGCGGGAGCTCGGTCGCCAGCGCCACGGGGTCGGCCTTCAACGGCAATATGCCGTGCGGACCGAGAATCTCGTACTTGTAGCGGTCGCCGGGCTGCAGGCGCGGAATGAAAATCTCCCAGACCCCTGCGGGAAAACGCAGGCGCATCGGATGTCGGCGACCATCCCAGTCGTTGAAGCTGCCGACCACCGATACCCGCCGGGCGTTGGGCGCCCATACGGCGAAGCGCACGCCCTGCACGCCATCGACTTCCATCGGCTGAGCCCCGAATACACGGCCTATCTGCCGGTGGTTGCCTTCGCCGAACAGGTACATGTCCATCTCACCGAGCTGTGGCCCGAAGCTGAACGGATCTTCGGTCACCTGCTCTCCGCCGGCCCAGCGAATCTTCAACAGATACGGCTGCGGATTGGTCAGCCGGGTGAAGAAAAAGCCGGGCACCTGGCCCTGCTCCATCGCGGCCAGAACGCGGCCGCCGGTGCGCTCCAGCACCTCGACGCCAAGCGCATTGGGCAGATAAGCGCGGATTAGCAGTCCGCCTCCGTCGGGGTGCGGCCCGAGAATGGAAAACGGGTCGCCATGTTCGGCGCGTACCAGCGCGTCCACATCGGCATCGCTAGGCAGCAGGGTTTCACCGGGCATAGTCACGACCGGACGATCATTCATTGGGAACCTCCATCGGAAATCTGTTGTGCCAGTGCCGCCAATCCCTGCAAAGGAACTGACAGCCAGGCCGGGCGGTTCTCTGCCTCATAGGCCACTTCATACGCGGTCTTCTCCAGGCTGAACAGAGCCAGCGCCGCATCGGCACCGCCAGTATCCGCCCAGGCGTGCGACATTTGCGCGGTAGCCTCGCGATAGGCCTCGAGAAAGACGCTGCGCGCGCTTTGCTGGTAAGTATCGGAAATCGCGCGTCGCGCCAGACCCGCAGCTTCGGAGCTGTCGCTGATCTGCGCGTTGCGCAGGGTCATGGCGGTTGCGTATTCGAACGAACGCAACACGCCGGCGACGTCCTTGAACGGGCTCAGCTTGCTTCTGCGCTCCTCCAGCGAGCGCGCCGGCTCCCCTTCGAAGTCGATGAAATAGGCATCACCCTGAACCACCAGCACCTGACCTAGGTGAAGGTCGCCATGCACCCGCGTACGCAGCCCGCCAAGGGTCTTGTTGGCCAGACGCTTGACCTCGGCCAGCAGCTCTTTGCGTTGGCCCAGCAGCTGATCGACCAGCACCGCCGCCTTACGATCCAGATCGCCACGGCGACCCTGCAGCAGATCCAGTGCCCGCTCGACTTGAACGGAAATGGCCTTGGTCCACTCACGGGCATCGGCTGGACCTGTCGGCTCGTTGGCAAAGGCTGGATCGTCGGTCTGTGTGGCCAGAGTCACGTGCATCTCGCCCAGGCGTTGCCCGAGCAGGCGGTTAAAGGCTTCCAGTTCTTCAAGGGCGCTGAACTGGTTCTCGTGCAGAGACACCCCACCAGCAATCTGATCACGGACGGCGCGGTCCAGCGTATTGAGCGTCCATTCCCAGGCGTCGCCCTGGTTATCGAGGAAGCGCTGTACCACCATCAATGCATGCTGTTCGCCCTGCTTGTCGACCCGTGTTACCTGGCCCAGCATCGCCGAGATATGGGTGAAGCCCTGCTCGGTCAGGAAACGTCCCATTTCCAGTTCCGGGTGCACACCCGCCGAGACCCGGCGCAGCACCTTGATCATCATGCTGCTGCCGATGATTGCCGAACTGTTGGACTGCTCAGCCGTGAGGTAGCGCACCTCGGCGTCTTCCGGTAGATCGACCCCTGCCAGCTGCGCCATCGGCTCGAAGCGGATCTCGCCTTCGCCGCACGGCAGCACTTGCTTTTCACGCAGCCCCTGGATTACCCCCAGGACGAACTGCTTCAGCGCGAAGGCATCGGTCAGCAAGCCTACTTGCGGGCCGCGGCGCACGCGCGCCATGGCCAGTTGTTGCGGCAGAGCAATGTCGAAATCCCCTTCGTCGAGGAAGCCCAGCGGCAGTTGGTAGAGATCGGTGCGTCCCGCCGCTTCTACTGCGATCTCGCTGAGCAGCACCGGGCGCTGCGGGTCGCCGAACGGCACGCTGTAGCAGATCCTGATCGAGTCGATGGTTGCATCCTTGCTGGCGAACCAGCGCCGTTTCGGCAGGTACGCTGGAAGCGACTCGGTTTCGAGGATGCGTTTGTTGGCCGCGGTGAGGGTGTCCAGGCGTTTG
>DPSI01000203.1 GCA_003527165.1 Pseudomonas sp. | reverse complement strand
CTTGTGTTGCTGGTGCCGTCAACACCACGCCGATGGTGCCGCCGATGGCCATGCTCAGCGAGTAGAAAGCTGCGGTTTTACCCATGCGATCGAGAAAATACCGCTTGATGAAGCCCGACAGCAGCGGGCCGGCAACGGCAATACCGGCACCGACCATGGCTGCCGTGCCAATCAATACCGCCGCGCTTTCACCGAACAGACGCAACACCAGCGCCAGACCGATGAGGGCCAGACATAGGCTGATGGTCCGCTCCAGGCCGAAACGCACCGCCAGGCGTGGCGCCAGCGGTGCCAGCAAGCCCATCAGCAGCACCGGCAAGGCCGTGGTCAGGCTGATGAGGCTTCGGCTGAGGCTCAGCTCTTCGGCGATGCGTTCGATCAGCGGGGCGAAGGAAGTGATACCAGGGCGAAGGTTGATGGCGGCGAGCACCAGAGCCAGCATGAGCAGCCAGCGAGATGGTTTTTTCACAGTGAATCCATGGGTCGGTCTGGGATCGGACAGGCAACCCTACTCCCGACCCCAGGACACGGCAAGCAAAACGGACCGACTGGTCAGGTTTTGCTCTTGTTGCGCTTCTTCTCTGCCAGCGTAGCCATCTCGTCGTAGATGGCCTGCGGGTTCTGCTGCTTGATTTTCCAGGCCATGCGACCTTCTTCGTGTGGCAGGATCATGAACACGCCCTCGGCCACCTGCCGATAGATATAGTCGGCAATGTCGGCCGCGGTGATTGGCGACGCCTCAAGCAACTTGCTGATCTGCGCCTTCATGTTCGGCGTCGGCCCGCGATAAGAGTCCATCAGGTTGGTCTGGAAGAACGATGGACAGACCACATGAACCCCGACTTCCTGCTGCTTCAGCTCCACCAGCAGGCTCTCGGACAGCGCTACCACCCCGGCCTTGGCCACGTTGTAGTTGCTCATGCCCGGCGCCTGCATCAGCGCCGCCATCGACGCGATATTGATAATCTTGCCATGACTTTTCTGAACCAGCGGCAGGAAGGCCTTGCAGCCCTTTACTACACCCATCAGGTTGATTGCGATCTGCCAGTCCCAATCTTCTAGGGACAACTCTTCAAAAAAGCCGCCCGACGCAACACCGGCATTGTTGACAACCACGTCGATGCCGCCGAGTTTGGTTTCGCAAGCCTGTGCCAGCCCCATCAGCTGACTGTAGTCGCGTACGTCGCAGCGCTGGACGAAGCCATCGCCGCCGGCTTCACGGACCATTTTCAGCGTTTCGGCCAGCCCAGCCTCGTTGACATCCGAGAGCGCCAGTTGCCAACCTTCACGCGCCCAGCGCAAGGCAATCTCGCGACCCAGACCGGAACCGGCGCCAGTGACCATCATGCGGTTTTGCATCGTTTGTAACCTTTTGTTCGTTGGGTTGCACCGAGTCTAGCGAAAGCGGGCTCCGGCTCCGGCCTCTATCGAAATGCTGAATGACGGGCATGTCCCGCGCCCGATTGATACCTCCGACATTCAGCCCAGCGTATCTTCGCCGGTGCCGAAAACGACGAAGGGCAGCCCGTGGGCTGCCCTTCGTTTGCTGCTCGATCAACTCTCAGTGGGCCACTGCGCCACTGGAACCCAGACCGGTCTGGGACCGCACGAACTGCGAGAAGAAACGCTCGCGCTCGAGACCTGCAGACTTGGACTTATCGGTGACCGAGAAGAACCAGATTCCGACGAACGCGACGATCATCGAGAACAGCGCCGGGTACTTGTAGGGGAAGATGGCCTCGGCATAGCCAAACACATCGACCCAGACGGTCGGGCTGATAATGGTCAGGATCAGCGCGGTCGCCAGGCCCAACGAGCCGCCAACCAGTGCACCGCGGGTGCTCAAACCCTTCCAGTACATGGAAAGGAACAGGACCGGGAAGTTGCAGCTGGCCGCGATCGAGAAGGCCAGGCCCACCATGAATGCGATGTTCTGCTTCTCGAAGATGATGCCCAGCAGGATCGCCACGACGCCGAGGGTCAGGGTGGTGATCTTGGTGACGCGCATCTCGTCCTCTCCCTTGGCCTTGCCCTTCTTGATCACGCAGGCATACAGGTCATGAGACACCGCCGAAGCGCCCGCCAGCGTCAGCCCGGCCACCACCGCCAAGATAGTCGCGAAGGCCACCGCGGAGATGAAGCCGAGGAACAGATTACCGCCCACGGCGTTGGCCAGATGGATGGCGACCATGTTGGTGCCGCCGACGATGGCGCCCGCTGCGTCCTTGAACTCCGGGTTGGTGCTGACGAGCAGGATGGCGCCGAAGCCGATGATGAAGGTCAGGATGTAGAAGTAACCGATAAAGCCGGTGGCGTAGAACACGCTCTTGCGCGCTTCCTTGGCGTCGGCCACGGTGAAAAAGCGCATCAGAATGTGCGGCAGACCGGCGGTACCGAACATCAGCGCCAGACCGAGCGAGATCGCGGAGATCGGATCGGAAACCAGCCCACCCGGGCTCATGATCGCAGCGCCTTTTTCGTGGATATTCACCGCTTCGGCAAACAGGCTGCCGAAGTCGAAGTTCACCGCCTTCATCACCATGATCGCCATGAAGCTGGCGCCCGACAACAGCAGGACGGCTTTCGTGATCTGCACCCAGGTCGTCGCCAGCATGCCGCCGAACAGCACGTACATGACCATCAGCACGCCGACCAGAACCACGGCGACATAATAGTCGAGCCCGAACAGCAATTGGATCAGCTTGCCGGCGCCAACCATCTGCGCGATCAGGTAGAAAGCCACCACGATCAGCGAGCCAAAGGCCGAGAGGATGCGAATCTGGGTCTGACCGAGGCGATAGGACGCCACGTCGGAAAAGGTGAACTTGCCCAGGTTACGCAGGCGCTCTGCCATTAAAAACAGAATGACCGGCCAGCCGACCAGAAAGCCGATGGAATAGATCAGGCCGTCGTAGCCGCTGGTGTATACCAACGCGGAAATGCCCAGGAATGACGCAGCGGACATGAAGTCGCCAGCGATCGCCAGACCGTTCTGGAAACCGGTAATGCTGCCGCCGGCGGTGTAATAGTCAGAGGTGGACGTGTTGCGTTTGGCCGCCCACTTGGTGATGCCCATGGTGAACGCGATGAACGCAACGAACATCGCAATCGCCGTGTAGTTGACCGCCTGCTTCTGTACGTCGCCGGTGAGGGCGTCAGCCAGTAGCAAGGGCGAGGCAACCAGCAGAGCCGCTGCCATCAATAGACGCAGAATCATTATTGCTGAGCCTCGTTGAGGATTTGCTGGTTGATTCGATCAAATTCGCCGTTGGCTCGCTGGACGTAGACGCCAGTAAGGAGAAACGCCATAAAGATCACCCCGACGCCCACCGGAATGCCCCAGGTAGTAACGGTATCGGCGGCGAGCGGAATACCCAGGACAGCTGGCTCGAAAGCGATCAGCAGAATAAACGCGAGGTAAGCGCCGAGCATGATCGCCGACAGCAGCCACGCGAAGCGGCCGCGCTTTGCAACCAGTTCCTGGAACCGCGGATTGGCATAGATCTGCCGGTAAACATCTTCATTTTTCATTGTCTGTCTCCACACGATCTCGGCCCACTGATGAGGGCAGGCGGCTACTTTAGAGCCGGATAGACCGAACACCACTCGACCATCGTCTGGTTTTTATTTCGCGGAACAGCCGGTTTAGAGCCTCTGGAAGAGAGATTTGCAGGCATAGATCCGATCTATGCCTGCCATCAAGCACGACGATTTTCAATAAAACCATGACGGAGCGAGACTAGATCCCAACGGAGAAAAATTCTCGACTGCATTTCGGTGACGTTCCATGACCAAGACCATCACGTTCACTCTGATGCATTTCTGCATCGCTTTCGCGGTGACCTATGCCTTGACCGGAAGTCTCGCCGCTGGCGGTCTCGTCGCTGCTATCGAACCGCTGTGCAACTCGGTCGGCTTCTATTTCCACGAGAAGATCTGGCAGCGGTTCGAAAAGCGTCAGGTACCGCGTGATGGCATTCCTGCTCATGCCTGGCTGCATCATCAGGCCTAAGCGCGGCTCGCTCCACCCTCCGCTTTGAGTCTTGGCGGCCCGTTTGCGGGAGGCGCGTCAACACGCTGCCGCTCAACAGATGCCGCCACGCCCAGATGGATCGCCACCCTGAATACAGGCATGAACAGCCACGACGCAACCAGCCGGCTTGTTTGTGGTCAATGATTGACGCACTGCGCCGCTTGCCCGCAAAGGCCGCCAGGGCAAAACAAGAAGCGCATAATGCAGAGACAGTGCGCACCAGGCCGGCAATCACAGGCCACAAGACATGCCAAACAGCCGGCCGAAAAGGCCTGATACAGGATGTTCAACGCTCTTGATGCTGCTATTGCCACCGGACCGGCCACTCGGTGCAGAGACCGATCCACACTCGCCCTCCATGAACGACACGCCGCGCCTGAGCAACATCAGGCGCGGCTGGTGCGCCATGGCAGCAACGATTATTAGCAGCCAACCCCAGGTATAACGAGTTTGCCGACCGCCCCAGCCAGTTTCAGGAGAGCCCCTTACATGCGACTGCTGCTGTGCCTGACCGCACTGCTCTCGCTGGTCGTAGCACCTGCCCATGCTGCAGACATCAGCATCGAACAGTATGGCTACCCCTTGAGCAACCCTTTCGAAGCGACGATCGCCACGACCCCCGCGGCGTTGCGTGCCGAAGTCCCCAGCGATGACGACATCGATCAGGCCGACTATCACCTGCGGCTGCGCCCGGAGCGTGAGTTCACCTTGCCAGACAACTTCTGGGCCGTTAAGCGACTGACCTATCGCCTGGCCCGACAATCCGGCCCAGCCCCACTGATGTTCATTATCTCCGGCACCGGCGCAAGCTACGCGGCCGGCAAGACCGAGTCGCTCAAACGGTTGTTCTACGGAGCCGGCTATCACGTTGTGCAGCTGTCCTCGCCGACCAGCTTCGACTTCATCGCGGCCGCATCGCGCTACGCCACCCCGGGTTACAGCCCGGATGATGCCAAGGACCTGTATCGGGTCATGCAAGCGGTCCGAGCGCAGCAGCACGACCTGCCCGTAACGGAGTTCAACCTCACCGGCTACAGCCTCGGTGCACTCAACGCAGCCTTTGTCAGCAAGCTCGACGAGACGCGCCAGAGCTTCAACTTCAAGCGCGTACTGATGCTCAATCCGCCGGTGAATCTCTACACCTCGATCAACAATCTGGACAAACTGGTGCAGACCCGAGTCGAGGCGATTGACAGCACCACCACCTTCTACCAACTCATCCTGGAAAAGCTCACCCGCTACTATCGACAGCACGGCTCAATCAACCTCGATGAGGCCATGCTGTTCGATTTCCAGCGCTCGGCCTTGCGGCTGACCGATGAACAGATGGCGATGCTGGTCGGCTCGGTGTTCCGCTTCTCGGCTGCCGACATCGTCTTTACGTCCGACCTGATCAACCGCCGTGGCCTGATCGTGCCGCCCGGATATCCGATCGACGAAGGCACCAGCCTCGAGCCGTTCTTCCGTCGCGCCCTGCTGTGCGACTTCGATTGTTACATCACCGAGCAGCTCATTCCCATGTGGCGGGCCCAGCAGGACGGCGGCAGCCTGGCGCAGCTGGTGCAGCAGGTCAGTCTCTATGCGCTGGAAGATTATCTGCGCGACAGCCCGAAGATTGCGGTCATGCACAACGCCGACGACATCATTCTCGGTGCCGGCGACCTGGGCTTCCTGCGCCGAACCTTCGGCGAGCGCATGACGCTGTACCCACGCGGCGGCCATTGCGGCAACCTCAATTACCGGGTCAACGCCCAAGATATGCTGGAGTTTTTCCGTGGCTAGACGTCATTTGCTTGCGCTGTTGCTGCTGACCAGCGGCCTCGCCGGCGCCCAGACGCCGATCCCCGACGAGGACGGCTTCACCCATCCGCTACGGAATCTGGAATTCAACCCTGGGCTGGATCAGCGCGAATTCGAGCGCGCCACCTTCGATGCGCTGGACATCTACGACCCTTGGGAGTCGCTGAACCGACGCATGTACTACTTCAACTACCGTCTGGATCAGTGGGTGATGTTGCCGGCTGTACGCGGCTACCGATACGTTACTCCACGAGTCGTACGCACCGGGGTGAGCAACTTTTTCAACAATCTCGGCGAGATACCGACGCTTTTCAACAGCGTGGCGCAGTTCAAGGGTAAGCGAGCGATGAGCACCACGGCTCGCCTGCTGTTCAACACCATCCTCGGCGTAGGGGGTATCTGGGACCCGGCCACGCGCATGGGGCTGCCCCGCCACAACGAGGATTTTGGTCAGACGCTGGGCTTTTATGGCGTCCCGCACGGTCCCTACCTGATCCTGCCGGCGCTGGGCCCATCCAACCTGCGCGACACCGCCGGCCAGGCAATGGACTTCGGAGTCGAACGGCAAGTCGACTATTTCAACTACGCCGAGGCCAGCGGCGGTGAGTTCGGCCTCACCGCGTTGCGGTTGATCGACCTCCGCCACAGTACCAGCCTTCGCTACGGCCAGCTCAACTCGCCGTTCGAGTATGAAAAGGTCCGTTATGTCTACACCCGAGCGCGAGAGTTGCAGATCGAGGAGTGATCGGATTCCTCGATAGGAAACACGGGATTTTCGGATCCATCGATCGACAAGCCAGCAGTAAGCTTCGCTCAATACGCAACGAGGGCGATCTGCCATGTCCATACGTGAAATTCTCGATATCAGCACCGGCCGCGCCACCTCCGATGGGGCCGGTGTCCGCCTGACCCGCCTGTTCGGCGGCGCTGGGCCGGAGCGATTCGATCCTTTCCTGATGCTTGATGAGTTCGGCTCGGACAACCCAGACGAATACATCGCCGGCTTCCCGCCGCACCCGCACCGAGGCTTCGAAACGATCACCTACATGATCGAAGGCCGCATGCGCCATGAAGATCATCTGGGCAATGTCGGCCTGCTCGAAAGCGGTGGCGTGCAATGGATGACGGCGGCACGCGGGGTGATTCACAGCGAAATGCCGCAGCAGGAGCGCGGCGTAATGCGCGGCTTCCAGCTATGGCTGAACCTGCCGGCGAAAAGCAAGATGGATAATCCGGGTTATCGCGACTTCGCCCCTGCGGAAATTCCACACGTAACGCTGCCGAGCGGCATCGAGGCCGTGATCATCGCCGGGCATTTCCAGGCCGAAGGCATTGAGCAGCCAGGCGCTGTACAACGACCCGACACCGAACCGCAGCTGTTCGACCTGCACCTGCCCGCTGGCACCAGCATCGAGCCACAGCTGACCGACGGGCACCGGTTGCTGCTCTACGTGTTCGAAGGCGAGATTTCGGTTGCCGGAAAACACCTCGGCAAAAACCAGCTGGCCCGGCTCACCGAACGGGGGGAGCTGCAGCTGACCTCCGGCTCTGGCGCTCGGGTTCTGCTACTGGCCGGGCGCCCCATTGGCGAGCCGATCGTCCAGTACGGCCCGTTCGTGATGAACAGCCGCGAGGAGATCGAGCAAGCTTTGCGCGACTTTCGCGACGGCGTCCTCACGGAGTGACCGGCTATTTCGGCAGCTTGCGGTAAAGGCTCGGCTCCCCCGCCGGGCGGGTCTTGAAGCGACGGTGCGCCCATAGATACTGCTCAGGGTGCTGAGATCGGAAGAGCG
>DPSI01000128.1 GCA_003527165.1 Pseudomonas sp. | reverse complement strand
AGCTTTAAAGCAGCGGCAGGGTCACCGGTTCGAGGTGATTGTCTTCGACCCTTACATCCAATTCGCCTTCTGCCAGCCGTGCCTTCAGTCGCTGGCCGGGCTGGGTCTGGTCGGCGCGGCGAATTGCCTGGCCGCGTTCGTCGAGCAGGATGCTGTAGCCACGTGACAGGGTGGCAAGCGGGCTGACGACGTTCAGCGTCTGCGCCAAACCCTGTAGCTGTTGCCGTTGGCCCTTGAGGGTGTCTTGCATGGCACGTGGCAGCCGGCTGGACAGATGCTCGAGGCGCTGGCGCAACAGGTTCAGGGTTCGCCCCGGGTGTTGCCCGGCGAGTCGGGTGTCGAGGCGCGCGAGGCGCTCCTGGCCAGCACAGAGCCGACGGTCGATACCACGCAGCAGCCGCTGCTCCAGGTCATCGATGCGCTGGGCCTGCTGTTGCAGGCGCTCGCCGGGGTGACGCAGGCGCCTTGTCAGGCCTTCGAGACGCGAGGCGTCGCGATGCAGGCGGTCTCGCATCCGCAGCAACAAGCGTTGGCGCAGACCATCCAGACGCTGGCGCACATCGGCGCTGCTGGGTGCCAGCAGCTCGGCGGCGGCGGAAGGGGTCGGCGCGCGCACGTCGGCGACGAAGTCGGCAATGGACACATCGGTTTCGTGCCCGACGGCGCAGACGATCGGTGTCTCGCAGGCGGCCACGGCCCGTGCGACCAGCTCTTCGTTGAAGCACCACAGGTCTTCCAGCGAGCCGCCACCGCGCGCCAGGATCAGCGCATCGAAGCCGCCACGATCGGCCAGTTGGAGCGCGCGGACGATTTGCGCAGTCGCCTCGCGACCCTGGACCGGCGTCGGCACCAGCGTCAGGGCGACATGGGGGGCGCGTCGGCGGAACACAGAAATGATGTCGCGGATCACCGCACCCGTCGGCGAACTGACGATGCCGATGCGTCGGGGATGGACAGGCAGGGCGCGCTTGCCAGCGGTGTCGAACAGACCCTCGGCACCGAGTTTCTCCTTCAGTGCTTCAAAGGCCAGGCGCAGCGAGCCGTCGCCCGCCGGCTCGACGTTGTCGAGGATCAGCTGATAGTCACCACGACCCTCGAACAGCGATACCCGTCCGCGCACCTTCACCGCGAGGCCATCGCGCAATGCCTGGCGCACGCGCAGGGCGTTCTGTCGGAACAGCGCGCAGCGGACCTGGGCGTTCTTGTCCTTGAGTGTGAAATAGATGTGGCCGGACGCCGGCTTGGCCAGGTTGGAAATCTCGCCTTCGACCCAGACCTGGGCGAATACGTCTTCGAGCAGCAGCCGCGCACGACCGTTGAGCTGGCTGACAGTCAGCACTTCGCGGTCGAGGTTCAGGCGTTGGAAGGGATCTTTGAGCATGGCGGCGATGATACGGCAAGACGATTACCGCTTCACCCGAAGCCGTTGCCGACAGTCGAGCGGCTCGGCGGAGCGGCTTGACCTCTGCAGGCGTCCGATTAAGCTGCGCGCTTTCCTTCAGACGTGGCGTCCATGAGCGATCAGCAATTCATCATCGTGCCGAAGATTTCCAGCTATCCGGGTGCCCAGTCGCGGGCGCGGGTGATCCAGCGCTGGCTTGTCGAGCGCGGTGTCATCGAGCCGCAGCTGAGTGCCTGCGGGTCTGCCCCCGGTCGGCTGGCGCACGCAATCGGACCCCGCGCCGCGGACGTGATGCAGCCCGCCGGCGCCGATGCGCTGCCCTATCAGCAGGTCCGCAACGGGTTGGAGATCATCACCGATCGCTGTATCTATACGCCCATGCGCGGCTTCGAAGGGCGCGCACGCTGCCCCGAGTGTCGCAAGCAGATCGGCGAGGTCTTGCTGGAGCATCTGGAGGAGTGGATGCCGGCGGAGACGGAGAATTTCATCTGCCCGGAATGCGGGCATGAGGACGACATCAACGGTTTTCCCTTCAGCCAGCCCTGCGGGTTTTCGGATCTGGGTTTCATTTTCAATAACTGGCCGGGTCGTTATTTCCGCCAGTCGTTCATCGAAGAGTTCGTCGAGCGCCTGGGCTATCCCGTGGCGCTGGTCGAGGTGGAGTACTAGCGCGGCAGGGCCAGGCGGCGGCCGGAATTCGTGGCGGTCGCGGCGCATTGTCCGATTGAGCCATGCGCCACTGCTCGGTATAATGCCGCGCTTCCTTTTTCCCGCCTGGGAGCCCCCGCCATGCTGCGTATCAGCCAAGAAGCCCTGACGTTCGATGATGTTCTCCTGATCCCGGGTTATTCCGAGGTCTTGCCGAAGGATGTCAGCCTCAAGACCCGCCTGACCCGCGAAATCGAGCTGAACATTCCCCTTGTTTCGGCGGCAATGGACACCGTCACCGAGGCCCGCCTGGCCATCGCCATGGCGCAGGAAGGCGGCATCGGCATCATCCACAAAAACATGAACGTCGAGCAGCAGGCTGCCGAAGTGCGCAAGGTCAAGCGCCACGAAACGGCGATCGTTCACGATCCGGTCACCGTCAGCCCTGAAACCAAGATCAGCGAGCTGTTGCGCAAGGCCCATGAACTGGGGTTCTCTGGCTTCCCGGTAGTGTCCGGCAAGGAGCTGGTCGGCATCGTCACCGGGCGTGACCTGCGCTTCACGCCGAACGCTGGTGATTCCGTCGCGGCGATCATGACGCCGAAGGAAGAGCTGGTCACCGTTCAGGAAGGCACTGGCCTCGAAGAAATCAAAACCAAGCTCTACGAACATCGTATCGAGAAGATGTTGGTGGTCGACAGCAATTTCCACCTGCGCGGCCTGGTCACCTTCCGTGACATCGAGAAGGCCAAGACCTACCCGCTGGCGTCCAAGGATGACCAGGGCCGTCTGCGCGTCGGTGCTGCGGTTGGTACTGGCGCCGACACCGCCGAGCGTGTCGAGGCGCTGGCCGCTGCTGGCGTCGACGTGATCGTGGTCGACACCGCTCACGGCCATTCGCGCGGCGTGCTTGACCGCGTGCGCTGGGTAAAGGACAACTTCCCGCAGGTACAAGTAATCGGCGGCAACATCGCCACAGCCGAAGCCGCGCTGGATCTGGTCAAAGCCGGCGCCGATGCAGTCAAGGTCGGCATCGGCCCGGGCTCGATCTGCACCACCCGTATCGTCGCCGGTGTTGGCGTGCCGCAGATCTCCGCCATTGCCAACGTGTCAGCTGCCCTTGAAGGCACTGGCGTGCCGATGATCGCCGACGGCGGCATCCGCTTCTCCGGTGACCTGTCCAAGGCCATCGTCGCTGGCGCCAACGCCGTGATGATGGGCTCGATGTTCGCCGGCACCGACGAAAGCCCCGGCGAGGTCTTTCTGTATCAGGGCCGGTCCTACAAGTCGTACCGCGGCATGGGTTCGGTCGGGGCGATGGCGCGCGGCTCGGCCGACCGCTATTTCCAGAAGGAAGTGTCGTCCGAGAAGCTGGTGCCCGAGG
>DPSI01000263.1:1213-7356 GCA_003527165.1 Pseudomonas sp. | reverse complement strand
AAGAACCTGCTGGTCAGCTACGACATCAATCCGCTGGGCTTCTTCTAAGCCGCGAAGCCGGTGCCTGCCTGGCACCGAGCATTACGTGCAGCGCCCCCGAGCGCTGCATGCAACAACAAGAACCGAACCGGGAGGAGAATCCCCATGAACATCAGCATCGACTCCATGACCCCCGCAGCCCAGACGCCCACCGCGCAGCTCGCCGCCTGGGTCGAACGTCTGGGCCAGCGCCTGGCTCAACGCGACATCGATGGCGCCCTCGAACTCTTCGCCGACGACTGCCACTGGCGTGATCTGGTCCTGTTCAGCTGGAACCTGGTCACCCTGGAAGGCAAGTCCGGCGTTCGCGACATGCTGGAGGCACGTCTGGAACTAACCAGCCCGCAGAACTGGACGCTCGAAGGCGAGGCCACCCTCGCCGACGGCGTATTGGAAGGCTGGATCAGCCTGGAAACCGAAGTCGCCCGCGGCAAGGGTTACGTGCGCCTGAAGGATGGACTGTGCTGGACATTGCTGACCACCATGCGCGAGCTCAAGGGTTTCGAGGAGCCAACCGGGCGCCGCCGCCCGCTGGGTGCCGAGCATGGCCATGGGCGGGCCGACAAGCGCAACTGGCTGGAAAAACGACGCGATGAGGAAGCGACACTGGGCATCACCGAGCAACCCTACTGCTTGGTCATTGGCGGCGGCCAGGGCGGGCTCGGCCTCGGCGCGCGCCTCAAGCGTCTAGGCGTCCCGGCCCTGATCATCGACAAGGCCGAGCGTCCCGGCGACCAGTGGCGAGGACGCTACAAGTCGCTGTGCCTGCACGATCCGGTCTGGTATGACCATATGCCCTATCTGCCCTTCCCCGATCATTGGCCGATCTTCACGCCCAAGGATCAGATTGGCGACTGGCTGGAAATGTATACCAAGGTCATGGAGCTCAATTACTGGGCCAAGACCGAATGCATCAAGGCCACCTTCGACGAGGCCGCCGTGCACTGGATCGTGGAGGTGCTGCGTGACGGCCAGCCGATGACGCTCAAGCCCACCCAGCTGATCCTCGCCACCGGCATGTCGGGCGTACCCAACATACCGGTCTACCCCGGCGCCGAAACCTTCGTTGGTCAGCAGCACCATTCCAGCCAACATCCCGGCGGCGAAGCCTGGCGCGGCAAGCGTGCGGTGGTCATCGGCGCGAACAACTCGGCCCACGACATCTGCGCAGACCTCGTGGAAAACGGCGCAGACGTCACCATGGTACAACGCTCCAGCACCCACATCGTGCGCTCCGACACGCTGATGGATATTGTCTTCGGCCCGCTCTACTCGGAGGACGCCCTCGAGCAAGGACTGACCACCGACAGAGCCGACATGCTGTTCGCCTCGATCCCTTACAAAGTGCTGCCGCAGTTCCACCGCCAGGCTTTCGAACAGGTCAAGGAACGTGACAAGGACTTTTACGACCGTCTCACTGCGGCGGGCTTCATGTTGGACTTCGGTGACGACGAGTCCGGCCTGTTTCTGAAATACGTGCGCCGCGGGTCGGGCTACTACATCGACGTCGGCGCGTCCGAGCTGATCGCCAACGGCACCATCAAGCTGAAAAGCGCGCCGGGACTCAACGTCGAACGGATCGAGCCGGATGCGGTGGTCCTGAGTGATGGCACCCGCCTGCCGGCCGATCTGATCGTCTACGCCACTGGCTATGGCTCCATGAACGGCTGGGCGGCCAGGCTGATTTCCCCGGAAGTTGCCGACAAGGTCGGCCGTTGCTGGGGCCTGGGCTCCGGGACGACCAAGGACCCAGGTCCATACGAAGGTGAACTGCGCAACATGTGGAAACCCACCCAGCAGCCAAATCTCTGGTTCCATGGCGGCAACCTGCACCAGTCCCGGCATTACTCGTTGTATCTCGCCCTGCAGCTCAAGGCCCGCTTCGAGGGGCTACAACCCAACGTTTACAAATTGGCGCCGAGCTATCACTGCGGTTGATGGATAACGACACGATGCGGGGCCTTCGGGCCCCGTTTTTTTATGGGTACGTAAACTTTGGCTAATCACCCGAGCGCTGGAACGCTACGTTCGTCAGTTACTTTGCACCCTGCCCGCAAGCGGACCACTAAATGGAACCCGCCGTACCACTGTCGCTGCGCTGCGAGCCAAAGGTCCCTATGTACAGAATCGGTTTTGCCTGCATGTACCGCCATCCCGGCCACAGCGAGTCGCTCAAGGAACTGGAGGCCATCGAGCGGGCGTTCAATCCGCGCTCGACCACGTTGCGCTGGCTCAACAGCGTGTCGCAACAGGCAGCACGGGAGAAGCTGCACGGCATCATCGAACACAACCTGGCGGCACAGCTGCGGTTGCTCGACTATGTCGCTACGCTGCCAGAACCCTTGCGCATGCTCCGGCTGAGCAGCGACCTGCTGCCCTTCTACAGCCATCCAGACGCCAACGACTTCTATCGTCTAAATGAGGTGCGCACCCTTATCGAGACGGGTTTCGCCAGAATTGGCGAGCGGGCCCGAACCACGGCCATCCGCCTGTCCCTGCATCCCGGTCAATATTGCGTGCTCGCCTCGGACAAACCGCAGGTGGTTGAGAACAGCCTCGCTGAATTCGAATACCACGCCGACATGATTCGCATGATGGGCTTCGGCCGTCGCTTCCAGGATTTCAAATGCAATGTGCATATCGCCGGGCGGCTGGGCGTAGAGGGGATCCGTGCGGTCTGGCCGCGCCTGTCGCAGGAAGCGCGTAATTGCATCACCTTCGAGAACGAAGAAAAGACCTATGGCGTCGACGATTGTCTGAAACTCGCGGATCTGGCGCCGGTGGTGCTGGACATCCACCACTGCTGGGTCAACGAGGAGCGTTATATCGATCCACATGATCCACGTGTGGGTCGAATCATCGAGAGCTGGCAAGGCGTGCGGCCGGCCATGCATTACTCGCAGCCGCCCGAAAGCCTGATCGCCGAGGGGTTTTCGCCGGAAGAGAAGCTGCAAATGCCCGACCTGCTCCGGCGGGTCAGCAAGCGCGACCTCTACAGCCATAGCAAGCGCATGTGGAATCGCTGGACCAACCTCTATGCGCGAGAATTTCTTGACCGTTTCGACATCATGTTCGAGGCCAAGGACAAGAATCTCGCAGCCCTGGATTACTACATGAACTACCTGGCAGATGGCATCGCCCCCGCGCGCTGGGCATAACCTTCATGCCGGCCAGCCACGCTTGTACGGGCCTCGGGTCTGGAACGGTTAACCGTATCGGAAAGGCGAACGTCGATGCGATGACTATTGCGGTACCGCGAGTTCCGCTCCTACTCACCGAGCCGGATGAGCGGGTTGCTGATGAGCCGGACAGTCACCGAACCGGCGGTCGAGCACTTACGGCTCACGACTGATAACCCTGCGCAAGCCCCGTGACGGTTTGCGCAGGGCAGTGAGGGTCAGGAGTTTCTTACTTGAATTTCCTGCTCCCTCCGCTTGGCCAAGATGTCAGCCACCACAAGAGCCAATAGCGGTAGCACACCGACTTTCAGTGCTAGGTCCCAGGATCCGAGGAAACCAATCAGTACCGCTCCTACAACGACGATTATGGCTATGCAATGTGCACAGAAGCGCCACAATTCGAGTGCAACGACCTGAGCATTCTGGTTGTTGATCATACTGAGCCCCTCTTTGTTGTTGTAGTAAGCCTTGTTAAGTTTCAGCGTAGCTACGCTGAGCCCATGCGCAAACACAATTTTGTTTCATTAATGTGTCTAGCGCGCAGGTTGTAGCGATTTTTCCCTGATTCGATTGAAGCCAAACGGCTCGCTGAACGAGTGAACCCGTATGTCGCTATCCCCCATAGCGGCATACGAGGATGGTCCGATTATCAAACGATCACCTAGCGGCCATCTGCGAGAATCTCGTCCAACGCTCGCTGCAGAATATCCACGGTGCGGTCGAGGTTTCTCAGCTTTTCCAATCCGAACAGGCCAATGCGGAAAGTCTGGAAATCACTCGACTCGTCACACTGCAAGGGTACGCCTGCGGCAATCTGCAGCCCTTGGCTTGCGAACTTGCCGCCGTTTTTTATTCCGCTATCGGTGGTGTAACACACCACCACACCCGGCGCCTCGAAGCCGGGGGCCGCGACGCTGCTGAAGCCTTTTTCCGCTAGCAATACCCGCACCCGCCGGCCCAGCTCCACTTGCTGGGCGCGCAGGGGCTCGAATCCGTAGTCCTGGGTTTCCAGCATGACGTCGCGAAAACGCATCAGGGCGTCGCTCGGCATGGTCGCGTGATAGGCGTGCCCTCCTTGCTCATAGGCCTGCATGATCTGCAGCCATTTCTTCAGATCGCATGCGAAGCTACTGCTCTGGGTTGCCTCGACACGAGACCGGGCGGCCGCGCTGAGCATGACCAACGCGCAACATGGCGAAGCACTCCATCCTTTTTGCGGCGCGCTGATCAGTACATCGACGCCGCTTGCCTGCATGTCCACCCAGAGCGCGCCGGAGGCGATGCAGTCCAGGACGAACAGGCCGCCAACCGCATGCACGGCCTCTCCCACTGCCCGCAGATAGTCATCCGGCAGGATCATTCCGGAAGAGGTTTCTACATGGGGCGCAAACACCAGATCCGGCTTCTGCGCGGTGATCGTTTCGATCACTTCATCTATGGGCGGAGGCATGAACCCGGCCTGAGCACCTGGGTTTTGCGGTCGCGCTTTGAGCACGGTGGTATGCGCCGGAATCCCACCCATATCAAAAATCTGGGTCCAGCGGTAACTGAACCAGCCGTTGCGGATCACGAGGCACTTTCGGCCATGCGCAAGCTGACGCGCCACCGCTTCCATGCCAAACGTGCCGCTACCCGGCACCACAGCTACCGCATCGGCGTTGTAGACAGTTTTGAGCGTAGAGGAAACGTCGTTCATGACGGTCTGGAACGACCGGGACATGTGGTTCAGCGATCGGTCCGTGTAAACAACCGAGTATTCGACCAGCCCATCGGGATCGACCTGAGGATATAGGTCCGACATGGAATAACTCCGCAATAAGAGTCCTGATACTGACCCTGCCCGAAGCCCGACCGCTTTACAAGCACTACCAGCCCTCCCCGCTTGGACGCCGTCGCGCACAACGAAACAGCGTGCATGCAATGCGTCTGACAGAACCGTTCTGCCTGAAGAGCGGCAAAGCGTCCAGACGGTTCTGATCGTTCTCCCAGAAGTTCAACGCCTATATAACCATCTGTCGGATTTCAGAGTTCTCAGTTAATAACTAACCTGGCGGATAGTTCAAAAAAATGACGCCACAAAATTGAGGATCCGCATGAGCTGCGGGCTTCAGGCTGTCCTGAATCGTCATTTTAGATGGCTGAACGATATCAGAATAATGGCCGAGCGCATTGTGGACATTTTTTTGGCGGCAGTATTCAGATGATCGCTGTGTAAATCATTATGAAAACAAATTATAAATACGCGAACGAAACGAGAGCTCGGCGCAACCACTCCCGTTTTGCCTGGTGGTTCGTTCTATTTGTGGATTCAGCCTGATTCGGCTGCGCCCGCTTATCGATTCAGCCTCCCCTGGTCGCTTTATCGAAACGCGCTGATTTGCGTTTCGATGTTCATAGTCACGGTGAGCCAATGTCTGTCACAGTTTTTTCGAGCGCCTGCAGAGGCCTCATGCCCGCTATCGCCCTAACCGCACTGTTGGGCTTTTTCCCTGATATCAGTAATGTCCATGCTGCATCCGCTGGCATCACGAGCGCATCGGGGATTTCCTATTCGGCGCTGATCAACAAGTTCACCAACACTTACTGGCTGAACGGCTCCTGGCGCGCATCGGCGGGCGTTTCGGTCGCCGCTACCGAGCAGAACATCGCAGCGTTTCAAGTCGGAACCTCGGTGCGGACCGCCGATGGCCAGATTCGGACCGTGACATCGGTCAAGCCCGCCAGCGGTGCGCTGACCGTATTCATGAACGGACCGGTGCTGGATGGCGCCGTGGTCGGCTATCCCAACAGGCTCAGCGTCAGTAATGTGGCGAGCTCCGTGCCGGTAGTACCCGAGCCGGACGACACGCCTGCCCCTGCACCCAGCTACGCCGCACTGATCAACAAGTTCACCAATACCTACTGGCTGAACGGCTCCTGGCGCGC
>DPSI01000263.1:0-992 GCA_003527165.1 Pseudomonas sp. | reverse complement strand
GCTGAACGGCTCCTGGCGCGCTTCGGCCGGCGTCTCGGTCGCCGCCACCGCGCAGAACAGTGCTGCCTTCGTGGTTGGCGCTTCGGTGCGCACGGCGGATGGTCAGGTGCGTACTATCACGACGGTGAAGCCCGCCAGCGGTGCTTTGAGCGTGTTCATGGACGGTCCCGTTCTCGACGGCAACCTGGTCGGCTACCCGAACAAGCTGAGTCTGGTCGACGCCCCTACGCCCCTGCCAGCTGCCCCTTCGGATCCGATCGCAGAGGTAACGCCACCTGCGATCGAGCCGGTCCAGCTCGTAGGCGTAGCCCTGTCCGGTGCCGCTTTCGGACCTTCGATTCTGCCTGGCAAGCACGGCACCAACTACATCTACCCAGCCGAGTCGTACTACAAAAAATACGCCGAGCAGGGACTGAAGCTGGTTCGCCTGCCATTCCTATGGGAACGCATCCAACCGCAACTGGATACCGAACTCGACGCCGCGCAACTGGCTCTGCTCACGCGGTCGCTCGACTTCGCGCAGAAGCATGGCGTCAAGGTCGTGCTCGACATGCACAACTACTATCGCTACTACCGCGAGCCGATCGGCTCCGAAAACGTACCGATCCGGTCGTTCGCCAACACCTGGAAACTAATCGCGGAGAAAATCGGCAACCATCCGGCTCTCAGCGGCTATGGCCTGATGAACGAGCCGAACACCAAGGGACTCTGGCCCGAAGCCGCGCTGGCCGCCGCCAAAGAGATCCGCAAAGTGGACAGGACCAACTGGATCTACGTCGCCGGCGATCGATTCTCCAGCGCATGGCATTGGCCGCAGTCCAATACCCAGCTCATTGCCGATCCCTGGATGCGTGACCCCGAGAACAGGCTGATCTTTGAAGCCCACATGTACCTCGATCGCGATACGTCGGGTCTGTACACCGACAAGACCGAAACCTTTGCACCGGACCTGGGGATCAATCGCGCCAACCCTTTCGTGGTTTGGCTGCGGA
>DPSI01000264.1 GCA_003527165.1 Pseudomonas sp. | reverse complement strand
CGGTCGATCTTCACGCGCGGCCCAGGCCAACGCCTCGTCTTCATCATCCAGATCCAGCCAGTAGAGCCCGGTCTCGTAAACCTCCGGATCGACACCGGTCTGCTCGAACAGACGCTCTCCCAGATGCGGATAAAAATCCTGCGACCAATGCGCCAGCGCAGTCACCGCCGAGCTGTAGCGCCAGGGATACAAGGGTGAGACGATCCCACCACCGGCCCAGGAGGCTTCGGTGCCCGTCTCGCCCGACTCGAGCAGAGCCACGTGCTGCCCTGCGCTCGCCAGTAGATAGGTAGAAAGCAATCCGATGACGCCTCCGCCCACGATGATGGTGTCTTGCTTCACGCTTCCTCCGGCACTCGGGTTCACATTTTGGGCCTTTCGCCCTTGGGCTGGCAGCAATGCTGGTCTACAAAGCCCCTTCGCCGGCCTGCGGGACGGACGAAACCAGACGGCGCCGCCAGGAAGGCGGCACATGATACGTGCAAAGGAACCGCGCCATGCCGAACCGGAGTCAAGGTTTTACGCTTGTTGAGTTGCTCGTCACCCTGTCAGTCCTGGCGATCATTGCAGGGATTGCCATACCCGCCATGTCCAATCTGATCGACTCAGTTCGGCAGCAAATCCATGTCAATCAGCTTCTCGCGGATCTCAACTTCGCGCGAAGCCGGGCGATAACCAGCCGACAGACCGTGAGCCTGTGCTCAGGACAGGCAAGCTGTAACGGCATGGCGCGATGGAAAGACCAGATCATTATCTTCGACGACACCAATGCTAATGGAGCGCTCGACGATGATGAACAGCCCTTACGGATATCAACAGTCGCGGCCAGTCATGAATGGAACTGGGGAAACTTTCGAAACCAACGTTACATGAGCTTCAAGCCTGACGGAACGACGCACAGTCTTAACGGCACCTTCACGCTATGCCGACAAAACGCAGCCTTGAGAACCGTTGTGATCAACATCACAGGCCGGACGAGACTTGACTCACCCACCAATAACGACCGCTGCAGCTAACATGCCGCACAGCCTTCGAAACCGACCGGACGTCCGTACGGGATGGGAAGCGCAACGGTTAATCGGGATGATGGGATGACACTACGATCGAGAAAAACCATGCGGTATTCCCGAGGTTTCACCCTTGTCGAATTAATGGTAACGCTGGCGATCCTGGCCATTTTGCTGGCGATCGCCGCGCCCTCCTTCCGCGATCTCATACAGAGCAATCGTGCACAGACAATTTCAAACGACCTGATAACCGCATTGCAGTTCGCCCGCTCGGAAGCAGTCAAGCGCGGCGTAAAGGTCGATATCTGCAGACGTAATGGCGATGTCTGCGCGAACGCCACCAGCTGGGGCAACGGTTGGTTGGTAAAGGTCAACGGTGGCGATGTGCTGCGTGTATGGGAGGCGATTGGCGGCCAGGACACCATCATCGGGCCTAACGAAACCCTTACCTACCGCCCGAACGGTCTGCTGACCACAAGCGCTGCGAAGGTCGAATTCGAAGTCACCTCCGCCCAATGCATCACCCTGACGGCGACGGGACGAGTCACAAGCGCAAAAGGAACCTGCCCATGAGACGAAACCTGAAGATGCCCCCTCGTCAGCGCGGCGCCACGCTCATCGAAGTATTGGTCGCCATGTTGGTTCTCTCTGTCGGGCTTCTCGGCCTGGCAGGGATGCAGATGACGGCCTTGCAGAGCAACCAGAGCGCCTACTACCGATCCCAGGCGACCGTTCTGGCCTACGACATCATGGACCGGATGCGTGCCAACCGCGCCGATGCGCTCAACGGCGTCTACGACATCGCGCTGAAGAACCAGGCTTGCGACCCGAACCTCGCCCCGAATGGAACCCTCGCTCAGAAAGATGCCGCTGAATGGCTGAATTCGCTGTCTTGCCTGCTTTCTCCGGACGCCCGCGGCAGCGTCGTGCGTGACGGCCGTTTGTTCACGATATCAGTCGAGTGGAACGACAACCGCGGCCGCATCGGCGAAGCCGAGAATGACGACCGCGAAACCTTTGTCTACCGGACCCAGCTATGAAACGAGTCTCTTCTTACCGGCAGATGGGCCTCTCGCTCATCGAGCTAATGGTGTCCATGCTGATCAGCCTGATTCTCCTCGGCGGCGTCCTGCAAGTATTTCTTTCCAGCAAGGACATGTACCGCACCAACACAGCCGTGGCACGTGTTCAGGAAGCAGGCCGATTTGCAACGGACTTCATTGCTTTCGATGTACGTCAGGCGGGTTACAAGGGGGAATGCCTAAGCGATCCGCTTAATCAGCTCAACCTTGCGTCATCAACAACTGACGAGAAAAACGCCTACAGCACTACGCCAGCAATACAGGGCTGGGACAATAGCAAACCAGTCATATTCAAGACCTCGGATTCCATGCGCATTGATACCGATGCGTTCATTGTGAAATATGCTGGCGACGGCAGGGAGTTCGAATCCAACGGAAACAACAAAGCCGGCGGCGGCAATCTTGGCGTGCAAGGTGAAACCGGCGCCTATAGCGGTCAAATCGTTTTGGTAGCGAACTCAACTGGCTGCGACATCTTTCAAAATACTAACAATTCAAATGCAAGCACGTTCCAAACCAGTGGAGGTAATGAGAAACCGGGCAACAGCAGCATTGGCATGAGCCAAGCTTATAACGGAAAATTTACTGCCCACATATTGCGCAGCCACACCTATTACATTCGAAACAACGAAGGACGTCTCCCCTCGCTCGTTCGAAAAGTATTAACCCCAACCAATTCAGCTAATGAGTTCGGCGATGAAGAGCTCGTCGAGGGCGTCATTGACATGCAGGTTACCTACGGCCTCGATAAAGATGGCGATCGCCTTGCAGATGAATATGTAAAGGCGGGCACCAACAACCTGAGCGCTACTGGCGCAGGCGACTGGAACAAGGTGGTTTCGGCACGGATTTCCGTGCTCGC
>DPSI01000148.1:548-3455 GCA_003527165.1 Pseudomonas sp. | reverse complement strand
CAGGGTACTCCAGATAGTATTGGCCATTGCCCAGCATTACGCTCTGGGCCAAGCCGGAAGCAGTTGCGCTGTAGGCCGGATCCATAAAGCAACCTGCTTCGGGGCCGCCGAAAGCACCACATACTTGCCCAAGAATGCCACTAAGATCGCCGGCAAGTGGGTCAGCATTACCGAGAACTGCTGCAGTGCCAAGACCGGCACTTTGGGTACTAACTATTGGGGTGCGGCTATGGTAGTTCATGAAATATGCGCCGTACTCGGTGGCATCACCTAGCCAACGCAAAGCCAAGCCAAACTGCCCGGAATCCCGAGCATCACGATCACCGCCCCGCGGTAGCACCACGCCTTCGGAAGTCACATCGAAACCTTGGCCAAATGCGGCAGCGGCAGGTTGCAGCGGCGCAATGGTAGGACTGCCAACGTTGTAGTTGTTGTCACAACCATCCTGCGCTACATCGACGGCAAAGAACGTACCGCAGTTGTCGACTATCGTCTGATCCCATTCCAGTTGGTAGAACGCCTCCATGCTCAAACGGTCGCTGATGCCCTGCGATACATAAAGCATGTTTACAGGGATGAGCCCTTCCTTGATTTCCGCACCGGGGCGGCGAAACGCCGCGGCATCCAAAGGGTTAATGGAATTGATCGAATTACCTATAAAGGTGCTCTCACCCCAACTCACTACTTGACGACCTACACGTACGGTGCCTGGAAGATCGCCGAGGTAATAGTTGTGATAAAGGAATGCATCGAGGATCTCCGCGCCGGACGATTGCGCGGCCTCCTTGCGATTACTATCACTGATATCCTTGAACAGACGATTCTCGTCTTTCAGTTCAAAGTCGTACCAATACTTGCCACGGATAAAGGCTCCGCTGTCGCGGTAGCGCAGCTCAAGGTCATGCACGCCTTTAAAAATTTTCGAGAAGGTCTCCCCCTTCTTGAAGTTCAACCGACCATCGTCGCCCGTCTGCGTGTATCCGGTACCACCATTATTGATACCGACCAGATCCATATCCCGATCAGTCGTTGACCAGCTGGCACCAATTGACATCGCCGAATCGAACTGACCTTCAATCTCCCCGATATTGAAATTAACGGCATAAGCCGGTGCAGCAGTACCCAACGCGACCGCGAGGGCCAGGGTCTTGGGCTGGAAGATTCCTTGCCTTGTTGTTTTTGTCATGAGGCGCTCCTGGTTGGTTCGAAGTACGCTCACCCTAACCACCCGGCAGCGGAGGGTTAAGCGCACTAAGGTTTGATTTGTTTTGTAATCCTTAAGTATGAATAGCCTTCCCGCTATTGGCTTGCAACGGAGCGTCACGCTGTTTGAAACGCGCCTCCAAGCGAAGCTATCCGAGAGCTTAGCCTCAAGCTAAATTGACGCAACCCCCGAAATAGAGCTGCTGCGACACCGTTTGCGAAAAATTCGAACGGGACTGCGCCCAACCGACCGCTGGATGCACGAATCAGCCCTTCTTACTGGCATCGAAACCACACCAGCCGCGAGGAGGGAAACTAGTCCGCAACGCGCCAGAGCGTTACCGAAACGCAACGCTTGGGGTGAAACGAAACAGTAGAGAGCAAGAGATTGGAGCTCAGGCGTCGCACAGCCACGCAATCACAAGCAAGACAATACGCAGAGAGACAGCGGGGCCAGAGCGGTTGTGCGCAGGTGCGGCGCGAGGGGAAGTTGCGGCGCGACCGTTTGCCGGACAGAGCGCCGGGCCGAACGACGCCCGGCCCATCCGTTATACAGATGCCGCCTACATGCCTTTAACGGCGTAGATACCGGGAGCGTTCCGCCAATAACCCTTGTAGTCCATGCCGCAACCGAACACGTAGCGATCGACGCAACTAAGCCCGACGTAATCGGCCTTCAGGTCCGGACGAGCCTTGCGCTGATGGTCCTTATCGACCAGCACCGCAGTATGCACAGCAGATGCACCGGCATGACGGCAGAAATCAATGATCGCGCCAAGCGTATGCCCTTCATCCAGAATGTCATCAATGATCAGCACGTCGCGATCAATGAAAGAGATCTCCGGCTTGGCCTTCCAGAACAACTCACCGCCGCTCGTCTCGTTGCGATACCGCGTAGCATGCAGATAAGAGAGCTCCAGCGGAAAATTCAATTTGGGAACCAATTTGCCGGAGAAGATCAGCCCGCCGTTCATCACGCAGAACACAACCGGATTGCGGTCAGCCAGTTCGCCATTGATTTTTGCAGCCACCGAATCAATTGCCGCTTCAACTTCGGCTTCGGCATATAGGCAGTCGGCTTCGGCCATGATCTGGCGGATATGTGCGAGATCGACGGACATGGCGATGCTCCAAGACAGATGGAAGATGAAAGCAGCTCGGTCGGCTGCGCGCAAATAAAGGGCGCGACGATACCGATGCAGCCATGGACAGGGCAAGCCCTATGTGACACATCAATAGCCGCTAACACCTCGATGCATTAATCTACGCCGGTTTATTCGACCGCCGGAGTCACCCATGACCATTCGAGAGATCCGCCATCCGCTTATTCGCCACAAACTTGGATTGATGCGCCGAGCAGATATCAGCACCAAGAATTTCCGCGAACTGGCGCAGGAGGTCGGCTCGATCCTCACATACGAAGCGACCCGCGATCTGCCGCTGGAGAATTACAGCATCGATGGCTGGTGCGGCCCGGTCCAGGTCGAGAAGATCTCCGGCAAGAAAATTACCGTGGTACCGATCCTTCGTGCGGGCATCGGCATGCTCGACGGTGTACTCAACTTGATACCCGGAGCAAAGGTCAGCGCGGTAGGCATCGCACGCAACGAGGAAACCTTGCAGGCGCATACCTACCTCGAGCGCCTTGTAGATGACCTCGACCAGCGCCTGGCAATGATCATCGACCCGATGCTGGCAACCGGC
>DPSI01000148.1:0-354 GCA_003527165.1 Pseudomonas sp. | reverse complement strand
CCCGATGCTGGCAACCGGCGGATCCATGGTCGCCGCCATCGACATGCTGAAGAAAGCTGGTTGCAAGGAAATCCGCGCGCTGGTGCTCGTCGCGGCACCGGAAGGCATCGCGGCCGTCGAAAAAGCACACCCGGACGTCATCATTTATACCGCCTCGATTGATGACCGACTGGACGAAAACGGTTACATCATGCCCGGGCTGGGCGACGCGGGAGACAAGATCTTCGGCACCAAACAGAAGGACATCTGAGATGCCGCAGCCCATGGAAGAATCGCTCGGACGCCAGGTACTGGCCGGTGCGCAGATGTTATTCGTGGCCTTCGGCGCTCTGGTGCTGATGCCCCTGATCACCG
>DPSI01000383.1 GCA_003527165.1 Pseudomonas sp. | reverse complement strand
CGGCGTGTCGCGCGGCCAGAGATCGGTCTCGGCCAGCAACTTTGCTTCAGCCGGCAGTGTCATGCCATCGTTGAGTTCGACCCCCTCGCGCAACCGTATCAACTGTTCCTCGCTCGCCTCGCCCTCGACCTGCACCCAGTAGGTTTTCGCCAGCTTGTGCTTGGGATCGGCGATACGCGCCTGCAGCCGGCCATCGTTGGTCAGCAGCAACAGGCCCTCGCTGTCCCGATCCAGCCGGCCGGCTGGATAAACGCCAGGCGCCGGAACATAGTCCTTCAGGGTGGCGCGCCCGTCGGCATCGTTGAACTGCGTCAGCACATTGAAGGGCTTGTTCAGCAACAGCAGACGCGGCGCGGCGGGTGCGGCCTTGGCGACACGACGCGGAAGGGCTTTACCGGCTGGGCGCGACGGCCGTGGACGAGAGGTGCGTGGCATGACGAAGGGGTTCCAGGTCGGGCCGGCCATGCTAGGGCGACAGCGTAGGGGCCGCAAGACGCCTCACCGTCCGGTTTGCCGTAGTCGCTACGGTTTCCGCGCACCATATGTGTGCGCCCGCTGTGCACCGAGCGGTTGTCTCGCCCCGTTTTGTACCGCCTCGATCACCTTGCCCCGTTAAGGCGCACCTCTTAAAGCGACTGCAAACCGCTGCTGCAGAGGGCTCCAGCGGAATTGGCACGGATGCTGCGATAGCGCTCCTCGTCCCAAAGGACCCACCCACAGTTGCGCATGGACAGCCAAGGAGCAGCCCACAATGAAACGCCGTCCCCTACTGAAGTCCACCCTCGCCGCCAGTGCCCTGATGCTCAGCGGTTTGTTCCCGTTCACCCTGCAGGCTGCCGAGACCATCAAGGTCGGCATCCTGCATTCGCTGTCGGGCACCATGGCCATTTCGGAAACCTCGCTGAAAGACATGGCGCTGATGACTATCGACGAGATCAACGCCAACGGCGGCGTCCTCGGCAAGCAGCTCGAGCCGGTAGTGGTCGACCCGGCGTCCAACTGGCCGCTGTTCGCGGAAAAGGGTCGCCAGCTGCTGACCCAGGACAAGGTCGCGGTGACCTTCGGTTGCTGGACGTCCGTTTCGCGCAAATCCGTGCTGCCGGTCTATGAAGAGCTCGACGGCCTGCTGTTCTACCCCGTTCAGTACGAAGGCGAAGAGCTGTCGCCCAACGTCTTCTACACCGGCGCGGCGCCAAACCAGCAGGCCATCCCGGCCGTCGAATACCTGATGAGCGAAGACGGCGGCGGCGCCGAGCGCTTCTTCCTGCTGGGCACCGACTACGTCTACCCGCGCACGACGAACAAGATCCTGCGCGCCTTCCTGATCAGCAAGGGCGTGCCGGAATCGAGCATCGAAGAGGTCTACACCCCGTTCGGCCACAGCGATTACCAAACCATCGTCGCCAACATCAAGAAGTTTTCCGCCGGCGGCAAGACCGCAGTGGTGTCGACCATCAACGGCGACTCCAACGTGCCGTTTTACAAGGAACTGGCCAACCAGGGCCTGGAAGCCACCGACGTTCCGGTCGTGGCCTTCTCGGTCGGCGAGGAAGAACTGCGCGGCATCGACACCAAGCCGCTGGTCGGCCATCTGGCCGCCTGGAACTACTTCCAGTCGGTGGAAAACCCGGTCAACGAACAGTTCGTGGGCAAGTGGAAGGCCTACGCCAAGGCCAACAACCTGCCGGGCGCCGACAAGGCGGTGACCAACGACCCGATGGAAGCCACCTACGTGGGCGTTCACATGTGGGCGCAGGCGGTCGAGAAAGCCGGCACCACTGATGTCGGCAAGGTCCGCGACGCGCTGGCTGGCCAGACCTTCGAGGCACCGAGCGGCTACACCCTGACCATGGACGAGAAGAACCACCACTTGCACAAGCCGGTGATGATCGGCGAAGTCCAGGACGACGGGCAGTTCTCGGTGGTCTGGGAAACCGAAAGCCCGGTCCGCGCGCAACCGTGGAGTCCCTACATCCCAGGCAACGACAAGAAGCCGGACTACGCAGTCAAGTCGAACTGACCGATGTGGTTCTGGTGGATGGATGAAGCGCCATCCACCCGATATTCGCTCGACCTTCGCGAGGTGGATGAGGCCCTTCTCATCCACCTTCGACCGCCGCCAACTCCATCAAGAGAGCACGCGGCGTCCCCTGGGGAATGCATAGATGAACACTGCCCTGTATCGAATTTTCCTGCTGCTTCTGCTGGTCCTGCCCTGGGCAGCCCACGCGGGAGATGCGGCCGACTACGCCAAGGCGAGCCCGGCCAAACAGGCCAAGCTGCTGGAGGACTGGGCCATCGCGCCGGCCCCCGAGCGGCTACCGCTGATCGAAGCGCTGCGCGCCAGCCGCGTGGTCATCGACAAGAACAAGACGCCCTTCATCGAGGAAAACGATAGCTACCGTGCCCTTGAAGGCGACGCCGAACCCGTCGGCACGCCGAAGAAGCTGCGCCTGAACAACCGCCTGCGCGGCTTGCTCAATATCGCGCTGGCCAGCCACCAGCTGTTCTCCGATGATCCGTCGCAACGCCTCAGCGCCGCCAAGCGCCTGCAGCGCAGCGGCAAACCGGAACAACTCGAACTGCTGCAGCAGCGCCTCGAAGCCGAAGACGACCCGGCCGTGAGCGAAG
This sequence comes from Pseudomonas sp., assembly GCA_003527165.1. Taxonomy (GTDB): domain Bacteria; phylum Pseudomonadota; class Gammaproteobacteria; order Pseudomonadales; family Pseudomonadaceae; genus Stutzerimonas. The sequence continues at coordinate 902 of DPSI01000383.1, read as the reverse complement.
CTCTCACCCTGACCCTGGCCAACCTGCAGCTCAGCGCTGAGGATCCGGCGGTACGCCTGGCTGCCGTCCGCCTGCTTGGCGAAACCGGCGCGCCGCTGGCCCGGGTCCGCCTGGAAAACCTGCTGGCCGATGAAGCCGAAACCGATGCCGGCGTACGCAAGGCCGCCGAGACCAGCCTGGCGCAGGTCAAACGCAAGCTGCTGATCGGCGAACTGCTCGGCCAAGCCTTCAGCGGCCTGTCGCTGGGCTCGATCCTGCTGCTCGCCGCGCTGGGCCTTGCCATCACCTTCGGCCTGCTCGGGGTGATCAACATGGCCCATGGCGAAATGCTGATGCTCGGCGCCTACGCCACCTACATGGTGCAGGTGCTGATGGCACGGCTGGCGCCCGAGGCCTTGGCGTTCTATCCGCTGGTGGCGCTGCCGGTGGCCTTCTTCGTCACCGCCGCGGTGGGCATGGCGTTGGAACGCACCGTGATCCGCCACCTTTATGGGCGACCGCTGGAAACCCTGCTGGCGACCTGGGGCATAAGCCTGATCCTGATTCAGCTGGTGCGCGTGCTGTTCGGTGCGCAGAACGTGGAGGTCGCCAACCCCGGCTGGCTCTCCGGCGGGCTGCAGGTGCTGCCGAACCTGGTGCTGCCCTACAACCGCATGGTGATCATCGGCTTCGCGCTGTTCGTGGTGCTTTTGACCTGGCTGCTGCTGAACAAGACCCGCCTGGGCCTTAACGTGCGCGCCGTGACTCAGAACCGCAACATGGCCGCCTGCTGCGGCGTGCCTACCGGGCGCATCGACATGATGGCGTTCGGCCTGGGCTCCGGCATCGCCGGGCTCGGCGGCGTGGCGTTGAGCCAAATCGGCAACGTCGGCCCGGACCTGGGCCAGGGCTACATCATCGAC
>DPSI01000149.1 GCA_003527165.1 Pseudomonas sp. | reverse complement strand
AACCGCAGCGCCGCTCGACTGATCACGTGCTCCAATTCACGCACGTTGCCGGGCCAGGTATAGCCCAGCAGCGCGCGTTCCGCGGCGGGTGACAGGCGCATGCTTCGCAGGCCCAGCCGGGCGCGGTTCAGTTCGAGGAAGTAGCCGGCCAGGATCAGCACATCATTGCCGCGCTCGCGCAGCGGCGGGATCGGCGCCGGGTAGACGGACAGGCGATGATAGAGATCGGCGCGGAAATGCCCGTCGCGCACGCTCTCGCGCAGATTGCGGTTGGTCGCGGCGATGATCCGCACATCGACCTGGCGCGGCTTGTCGGCGCCGAGGCGCTGGATCTCGCCGTTCTGCAGGGTGCGCAGCAGCTTGGCCTGGACCACCAGCGGCAACTCGCCCACCTCGTCGAGCACCAGGGTGCCGCCGTTGGCCGCATCGAAACGCCCCGGACGGTCAGTGGTGGCGCCGGAGAAGGCGCCCTTGACGTGGCCGAACAGCTCGCTTTCAGCCAAGGATTCAGGCAACGCGGCGCAGTTGACCAGCACCAGCGGCTTGTTGCGGCGGCGCGAATGGCGATGCAGCCAACGGGCGAACAGCTCTTTGCCGACCCCGGTCTCGCCCAGCAGCAGCACCGGCAGCTCGGAGTCGGCGACCACCTCCAGCTCGCGCAGCAGCTCACGGATCACCTGGCTCTGCCCGAGAATCTCGCCATCGCCCGGCACCTGGGTGGTTTCCAGCACATCGCTGCGGGCCAGGCGCAGGCCGCGATTTTCGTGCTCCAGCCGGGTGATGCGGATCGCCGCCTCTATCACCAGGGTGTAGCGCTGCAGGTCGCGCCGCGCCTCGTCATCGAAGGTGCCGGCGTGCAGCGCATCGAGGGTCAGAGCACCCCACAATCTGCCCTCCACGAACAGACTGACACCCATGCAATCGTGCACAGACAAGGGCTCGCCGGCATGTGCGTCGAGCAAACCGTCGTAGGGATCGGGCAGTCGACTGTCGGGCTCGAACCAGGTGGGCTCGCGTTGCGACAGAATCGCCGCGAGCCGCGGATGCTGGGCCACCACGAAGCGCCGGCCGAGAGCTTCCTGCACCAGCCCCACCGCCGCCAACGGGCGCAGCGTGTCCTCATCGAGGCGCAGCAACACCACCGCGCCACAGCGAAAGCGCTCATGCAGGGTATGCACCAGTCGTTGCAGGCGAACCGCGTTGGGCAGCTCGGTGATGAGGTCGGCCAGCAGTGCTTCTTCCATCATGGTGTCAGTTACCCTCAAGGTTTTTTAAACCCTAAACCGCTCAGGTAGATTTCACCACCGAAATATTTTATTCCTTATTAATCAGATAGTTATTCATGGCACAGCGCTTGCGTTATTCCGTTTAACAACACATCCCACGGAAACGCCCCATGACCACCGCGCTTACCGAGCAAACCCTGGGCAGCCTGGCCTGCCTCATCCCTGGCGCTACCCGCGTGTTCCGCCAGTACAAGCTGGATTTCTGCTGCGGCGGCAACACCCGCCTGCGCGACGCCGCCCTGCAGCGCAGCCTTGATGCCCAGGCCATCGCAGACGAGCTTGCCGCGCTGGGCAGCGACCCGACCGAGCCGGACTGGCGCAACGAACCGCCCACCGCCCTCATCGATCACGTTCTGGAACGCTTTCATGAGCGTCACCGCGAACAGCTCCCTGAATTGATCCGTCTGGCCAACCGCGTCGAGCAGGTCCATGGCAACAAGGCGGACTGCCCGACCGGCCTTGCCGAACATCTCTGGTGCATGCAGCAGGAACTGGAAAGCCACATGCTCAAGGAGGAGCAGATCCTCTTCCCGATGCTGCAACGCGGCATCCAGCTGTCGCCGACGCAGGGGCCGATCGCGGTGATGCGCTACGAGCACGATCAGCACGGCGCCGCGCTAGAGCGCCTGGCCGAGCTGACCAACGACATCACCCCGCCGGCCAATGCCTGCAACACCTGGCGCGCGCTGTACCGCGGGCTCGAGGAGCTGCGTGGCGATCTGATGCAGCACATCCATCTGGAGAACAACATCCTTTTCGTTACCGCGTCTGCGAACTGAGGCGACAACGACCCACGCGGGCCGGCGGCCCGCACCTGCAGTACCGGAGGCGATATGAAAGCAGTCATTCAACCCTTGGCCTGGGGCCTGGCCATGGCGTCGATGCTGGCACTGGCCAGCGGGGTGGCGCTCGACCTGGTCGTCGACACCGCGCAGGCGGCCGTCATCCACCATGACCATGACGGACATACGGCTGTGGCATCGGCCGTGAGCGATCGGCAGTGGCCAACCGATGCTGCCTTGCGCGAAGGCATGACGCGGTTGCGAAAGGCTGCGGACACGGCATTGCCGAACGATCCGGCGCGACCGATCGGCGCGAGCCAGGCGATGCAACTGCAAGCGGATGTCGAGGAGAATGTTTCTTTCCTGATCGCCAACTGCGAACTGCCCGAGCAAGCCGATGCCGCCCTGCACGGGCTGCTGGCCGATCTGCTCAAGGGCGCCAAGGCCCTGGCCGAGCCTGCCGAGCGAGCACAGGGCGCGCATCGCATCCTGGCCACTCTGAACCGTTACCCCGAGGTGTTCGCGCCGCCGCACTGGAACGAAACGACGACCGTCGGCCGTTGAACCGACGTGCTTGCCTCGCGCTGCGCGGGCGTTCGCCCATAACACTGGCCTGCATCAATACGGGACGCCCCACGGTTGAACTAGGCTCAACACAGACTCAGCGCCGCGTTCGTGCTGCTCCACTTCG
>DPSI01000336.1:1933-2729 GCA_003527165.1 Pseudomonas sp. | reverse complement strand
CGCTCTTCCGATCTTACAACACCCACGCGGTGGATTTCGACGGCGACGGCCGCCGGGACATCTGGAACAGCCCGGCCGATGCACTGGCATCAGCCGCCCATTACCTGCAGGCCTCCGGCTGGAAGGCCGGCCAGCCTTGGGGCTTCGAGGTCAGCCTCCCGGACGGATTCGACTATGCACTGGCCGACAGCAGCATCCGCAAGCCGCTGGCCGAGTGGCGCCGCCTCGGGCTGAGCGGCCTGCCGGTAGTCATGGACGAGGCAAACGCAAGCCTGCTGCTTCCCGCAGGTTATCGCGGTCCCGCGTTTCTGATCATGGATAATTTCAGGGCGATACTGCGCTACAACAATTCGTCGTCCTATGCGCTGGCAATCGGCCTGCTGTCCGAACGCTTCGAGGGTGCCGGCACGGTGCGCGCGAGCTGGCCACAGAGTGAACAGCCATTGAGCCGTTCCGAGCGCCTCGAACTGCAGGAGCGCCTGTCGAATCAAGGCTTCGATCCCGGCGCTGCAGACGGCATCATCGGCGCCAACACCCGCAGCGCCATCCGCAGCTTCCAGCAACAGCTTGGCTGGCCTGCCGATGGCCATCCGACGCAGGAATTGCTGGGACGGTTGCGGGCGGAGCCTTAGCGAGCATGGTCGAACTATTCGGCCATGCTCTGCCCCGAGCCGCCCATCTCCGCAGGCAGGTCACGCAGCGTCGGAGCCCATCCTGATCGGCAGCACCGCCTCCTGATAATGCACGAAGCGCCGGCCGGTAGTTCAGCCGCGGGACAACTCGGGCAAACCCACCC
>DPSI01000336.1:0-1893 GCA_003527165.1 Pseudomonas sp. | reverse complement strand
TGGCGGCCTCGGCAACCGACTGCACGCCTCGCTAGACGGACTGAACGGTCAGTGCCTGTGTTAAACTGCGCGGCGGCCACAAGCCGCCTCGTCCACGGAGCCTCTAGCGGAGCCCAGATTGCCGATGTCCGATATCTCCCAGCCCAAAACCGTTGCCAGCGGCGATAAATTCCGCACCACTCAGGGCATCACCGCGATCAAGGACGGGCAGAAGCGCCGCGCCTCAAGCGAACCCCAGGTATTCGAACCCAAGCCCAAGTGGCTGCGGGTCAAGGCACCCAGCGGCAGCCGCTTCGAAGCGGTCAAGCGCAATGTCGGCGAACACCGTCTGAGCACCGTATGCCAGGAATCCCACTGCCCGAACATGGGCGAATGCTGGTCCAACGGCACCGCCACCATCATGCTGATGGGCTCGGTGTGCACCCGCGCGTGCCGCTTCTGCGCGGTGGATACCGGCAATCCCAACGGCTGGCTGGACCAGGAGGAGCCACAGAACACCGCCAAGTCGGTTGAGCTGATGGCGCTGCGCTATATCGTGCTGACTTCGGTGGACCGCGACGATCTGGACGACGGCGGTGCCGCACACTACGCCGCCTGCGTGCGCGCCATCAAGGAGCGCACGCCGCAGGTGGTAGTGGAGGCCCTGACCCCGGACTTCGACGGCGACCTGCAAGCCATCGAACGCGTAGCGGACTCTGGCCTGGAAGTCTTCGCGCAGAACGTCGAGACGGTCAAGCGCCTGACCCATGAAGTGCGCGACCCCCGCGCCGGCTACGAGAAGACCCTGCGCGTGCTGGAGCACGCCAAGCGCCATCGTCCGGAGATGCTGATCAAGACCAGCCTGATGCTGGGCCTGGGCGAAAGCGACGAGGAAGTGCTGCAGACCATGGATGACCTGCGCGCCATCGGCGTGGACATTCTCACCCTCGGCCAGTACTTGCAGCCGACCCGCAACCACCTGCCGGTCAAACGCTGGGTCAGCCCGGAAGAATTCAACCGTTTGCGCGATATCGGTCTAGAAAAAGGCTTTATGGAAGTTGCCGCCGGCCCGCTGGTGCGCTCCAGCTACCGAGCCGACCGGGTGTTCGAGAAGAACAACCTGGGCCTGGCCGCCCCGGTTCCAGTGCCGGGCCAGCCTTTTGACAGCAGCCTGATTCCGACCCTCAATCTAAACTGATCGGGCCGAACAACGCCTGACCCTAGGCTTCGCCTGGGGGCAGGCGTTTTTTATAGCCGCCATGCCCCGCTCACACTGGATAAGCAAGCGCCCGGCTTAGCCGTCTATTGCGCCCGTCAGCGTCTGCTGCTGCGCGTAGCCGAGGTGCTTGACAAGCTGTTCACGCAGGCGGGCACTGACCTCGGAAAACGCTATCGGCCCAGCGATCAGATCGGCCAACTGGGTCATGGTCATGCCGGCGTAGCCGCAGGGGTTGATCCGCCCGAAGGGTTCAAGATCCATATCCACATTGAGCGCCAGGCCATGGAACGAGCGGCCGTTGCGGATACGCAGCCCGAGTGAGGCAATCTTTGCGCCATCGACATAGACGCCAGGCGCGTCGGGCTTGGCCACGGCCTGCACATCGTAGCTGGCCAGCAGATCGGCCAGGCTGTGCTCGATTCGACTGACCAATTCGCGTACGCCGATGCCCAGCCGCTTGACGTCCAGCATCAGATAACACACCAGCTGCCCAGGGCCATGATAAGTGACCTGCCCACCGCGATCTGCCTGGACCACAGGAATATCCCCAGGCAACAACAGATGCTCGGCCTTGCCGGCCTGCCCCTGAGTAAATACCGGGGGATGCTGCAGCAACCAAATCTCATCATCGGTTGCAGGCGTGCGCTCGTTGGTAAAGCGCTGCATGGCCTGCCAAGCTGGCTGATATTCGCCCA
>DPSI01000337.1:3142-3371 GCA_003527165.1 Pseudomonas sp. | reverse complement strand
GCCGGACACCGGCAACATGGAGGTCCTGACGCGCTATGGCACGCCGGAGCAGCAGGAGCAATGGCTCAAACCCTTGCTCAATGGCGAGATACGTTCCTGCTTCTCCATGACCGAGCCCGAGGTGGCGTCTTCCGATGCCACCAATATCGCCTGTGAGATCCGCCGCGAAGGCGACGAGTATGTGATCAACGGGCACAAGTGGTGGTCGTCCGGCGCGATGGCGACCACC
>DPSI01000337.1:872-2879 GCA_003527165.1 Pseudomonas sp. | reverse complement strand
GCCATCGTCATGGGCAAGACCGATTCCTCCGCCGAGCGCCATCGCCAGCAGTCGATGATCCTCGTGCCGCTGGATACACCCGGCGTGGAAATCACCCGCGCGCTTCACGTGTTCGGCTACGACCACGCGCCCCATGGTCATGCCGAGATTCGTTACAACAACGTCCGTGTACCGGTCAGCAACATGCTGCTCGGCGAAGGCCGCGGCTTCGAAATCGCCCAGGGCCGTCTCGGTCCAGGCCGCATTCATCATTGCATGCGCACCATCGGCGTGGCCGAGCGCGCCCTGCAGGCCATGTGCGAGCGCGTGCATTCCCGCGTGGCGTTCGGCAAGCCGTTGGCTGACTTCGACTCGATCCGCAAGGACATCGCCCGTTCGCGCATCGAGATCGAGCAGACCCGCCTGCTGACGCTGAAAGCGGCGCGCATGATGGATACCGTAGGCAACAAGGTGGCGCGGCAGGAGATTGCCATGATCAAGGCGGCCGCGCCGAGCATGGCGCTGCGGGTACTGGATCGCGCGATTCAGGTGCACGGGGCCAAGGGCGTCTGCCAGGACAGCTTCCTGGCGGCGGCCTGGGCCCACCAGCGGACCCTACGTCTGGCCGACGGCCCGGACGAGGTGCACCTGGACACCATTGCCAAACTCGAATTGAAGAACTACTCCAGCAAGCGCTGAGCTTCCGACAAAACCAACAAGAAGGATGCAGTCACATGACCAATCCGTTATTCGATCTGTCCGGGAAGGTGGCGCTGATCACCGGTTCCACCCGCGGCATTGGACGCTCGATTGCCGAAGAAATGGCCCGGTGCGGCGCGCGGGTCGTCATCTCCAGCCGCAAGGCCGATGCCTGCGAGACCGTGGCCGCCGAGCTCAAGGCCGCGGGCTTCGAGGCCATTGCGGTGCCTTGCCACGTTGGCCGCAAGGAAGACTTGCAGCGGCTGGTCGATACCACGTTGCAGACCTGGGGGCGCATCGACGTGCTGGTCTGCAATGCCGCCACCAATCCGGTCTACGGCCCGACCAGCGAGCTGACCGACGATGCCTGGGACAAGATCATGGACACCAACGTCAAGGGCACCTTCTGGCTGTCGAACATGGTTTTGCCGCAGATGGCCGAACGTGGCGAAGGGGCGGTGATCATGCTCTCCAGCATCGCCGGGCTGCGTGGCAACACCGTGATCGGCACCTACGGCGTGTCCAAGGCCGCCGAAGCGGCACTGGCGCGCAATCTGGCGGCGGAGTGGGGCCCCAAGGGCATCCGCGTCAACGCCATCGCGCCGGGGCTGGTGCGTACCGATTTTGCCAAGGCGCTGCTCGATGACCCGGAGCGGGTTCGCCGCGCCGCCGAGAAAACGCCACTGCGCCGTATCGGCGAACCGGTGGATATCGCCGGTCTCGCGGTGTTCCTGGCGGCGCCAGCCAGTGCCTATATCACCGGGCAGGTGATCGTCGCGGACGGCGGCGAAACCGCATGCTGAGGGCCCGTCGATGAACGAACCCGAGCTGATCGAGGTCCTGCCGGCGCATCGCTTCGATGAGGCCGCGCTGGCCCGGTACCTGCGCCTGCACATGCCGGAGATGGGCGAAGAGCTGAGCATCCGCCAGTTCCAGGGCGGCCAGTCCAACCCCACCTATCTATTGGAAAGCGTCGAACGCCGTTACGTGCTGCGCAAGAAGCCGCCCGGCAAGGTGCTGCCCTCGGCGCACATGGTCGAGCGCGAGTACAAGGTGATCCGTGCGCTGTCCGAACACACCTCTGTGCCGGTGCCTCGCGTGCATCTGCTGTGCGAGGACGAAGGCATCATCGGTACCGCCTTTTATGTGATGGATCATGTGGCGGGCCGGATTTTCAGCCACCCGGCGCTGGAAGGGGTGGCCGTCGAGGAGCGACAGCCGATCCATCTCGCAGCCGTCGATACGCTGGCTGAGCTGCATCAGGTCGATGTCGAGGCGGTGGGGCTTGGTGATTTCGGCAAGGCTCAAGGCTATTTCGCCCGCCAGGTA
>DPSI01000337.1:0-745 GCA_003527165.1 Pseudomonas sp. | reverse complement strand
GCCAGGTAAAGCGCTGGTCCGGCCAGTACCAGGCCTCCCGCACCGGCGACATGCCGGCGATGGAGCGTCTGATGCAATGGCTGCCGGAGCAGGTGCCGCAGCGCGACGAATGTGCGATCGCCCACGGCGATTACCGCCTCGGCAATCTGATCTTCGAGCCGGGGGAGGCACGGGTCGCGGCGATTCTCGATTGGGAACTGTCCACCCTCGGCCATCCGCTGGCGGACCTCGCTTACTTCTGTTTGCCGTATCACCTGCCGGCCGGTGTGGATGGCTTACGCGGATTGATCGGCATCGACCTGCAGGCGCAGGGCATTCCCACCGAACAGCAGGTGCTGGAGCGTTACTGCCGGCAGAGCGGGCGTGCCGAAGTGGCGGATTGGCATGTATTCCTGGCGTTTTCGCTGTTCCGTCTCGCGGCGATTCTGCAGGGCGTGTATGCCCGAGCGCTGCAGGGCAACGCCAGCAACGCCGATGCGCTGCAGGTCGGCCAGCGCGCCGGGCTGCTCGCTGAGGCGGGCTGGCGCATCGCGCAAAGTGGCGGCAGGGGAGAATTGAAATGAGCGGTCCATTGCTGCGCCGGGTCCTGCTGACCAACGATGACGGCATCGCCGCACCGGGGCTGGCCTTGCTCGAGCGGATCGCCGCGCAACTGGCCGAGGAAGTCTGGGTGGTGGCCCCCGAGCACGACCAGAGCGGCACGGGCCAGGGCATCTCGGTGCATTCGCCGCTGCGGGTATATCGC
>DPSI01000339.1 GCA_003527165.1 Pseudomonas sp. | reverse complement strand
CGCGCCGACCCACGCCGCTAGTGCATAGACCAGCAGGGCCAGGCCAAACAGCTGCGCAAGTTTTTGCCGGGGTGTCTTATGGGTGAACTCCAGCGTACCGAGAAACAGCGCCGTACCGGCTGCCAGCAAGCCCCACAGTGCCAGCGCCAGCGGACCAGGCAGGACGCGCTCGAGCATCCATGCCGCCACCGCCAGCAGCAAGACGCCGAAGACGTTGCGCACGGTGACCATCCAGGGACCGCTCTTGGGCAACAGTGCGCCGCCGCCGATGGCGAACAGGACCAGCGGAGTGCCCATGCCGAGGCCAAGTGCGAACAGCTTCAAGCCGCCACCCAGGGCGTCCCCGCTGGCGCTGATATAAAGCAGTGCGCCCGCCAGCGGCGCCGAGACGCATGGCGAGACCAGCAGGCTGGAGACAGCGCCAAGTAGCGCAGCGCCCATGAAGGAGCCGCCCTTGGCGTTACCGGCAATGCGCTCCAGGCGCGCGCCCATCGCTTGGGGCAGGCGCAATTCGAACAGGCCGAACATCGCCAAGGCAAAGGCGACGAAGAACAACGCGAAGGGCACCAGAATCCAAGGCGATTGCAGGCGTGCCTGCAGATTCAGCTCGGCCCCGAACACGCCCATCAGCGCGCCCAGGAGGGCGAAGCCGCCAGCCATCGGCAGCACATAGGCGAGCGATAGGAGGAAACTGCGCATACCGCCGATCTGCCCGCGCAGTACCACACCCGAGAGGATTGGCAGCATTGGCAGCACACAAGGCGTGAAGGTCAGGCCCAGCCCGGCGAGGAAGAACAGCGCCACCGAGCGCCAGGACAGTGCGGAGCTGTCATCGCTTGCCGCACTGGAGGCTGCGGCTGAGGAGGTAGGCGCTGGCGTGTCGCCAATCTCCAGCGTCTCTGTTTCCGGTGGATAGCAGAGCCCTTTATCGGCACAGCCTTGATAGGTGACCTGCAGGGTAAAGGGGCGATCATCGGGATTTTGCACCGGCAGCTCGACTTCGAGCACGCCGTAGTAGACCTCGACTTCGCCAAAGTACTCATCGGTCTTCTGCTCGCCTGCCGGTAGCTTCGCTTCACCAACTGCCACGCCGGCATCGCTGGTTTTGAATTGAAAACGGTGGCGGTAGAGGTAGTAGCCGTCTGCGGCAACGAAGCGCAACTTGACCTGCTCGGATGTCGTGTCCACAAGGCTCAGGCGGAAGGCCTCGCGCACCGGAAGAAAGTCTGCACTGTTATTCAGCCCGCCCAGTGTGGGGCTGGGACGACTATCGAACAGGCCCGCGGCAGCAGGGAGGGCGAACAGCAGAATCAGCAGACTCAGCAAACGGCGCATGGTCATCTCACAGGTAGCAATCGCGCCATGATACCCAACGTGGCAAACAGTCGCTTGGACGCAACGTCACACTAGCGCGCGTTTGGCATCCAGATGATCCCATCGCGCTCGACGTACGGCAGCGCTCGCAGGGTCTGCCCGGCACAGGGACCGGCCACGCACTCTCCGCTATCGATGAGAAACAGCGCACCGTGAGTCGCGCATTGGATCAGGCTGCCGCTGCTGTCGAGAAACTGATCCGCAAGCCACTCCAGGGGAACGCCTCGGTGTGGGCAGCTGTTTTCATAGACATGCAAGGTACCGTCCTTGCGTATCGCGAGCAGGCGCTGACCCTCTACTTCCAGACCCTTGCTCTGGCCTTCCGCGATGTCGCTCGCAGCACACAATCGGATCATGTTCTCCCTCCCTTGCTGGGTCGGATTATTGCTCAGGTAGCGCTGCTTGGCGTAGGGCTCTGGTTGATTAAAGCTGGCGGAGCCGTAGGTTGGCTCTTATCCTTCGTATCGAATTCCGACTGGCGACACCCCCGATGAGCCCTGTGCTAACCGCACGCCCCCTGTTTATTTCGCTGGGTCTGCTGTGGCTGATTGTCTTCTGGCTGTCACTGGCGCTGGGGCCGATCAGCTTGCCACTGGGCGAAACCCTGCACGCCGTGCTCCGCCTGCTTGGTGTTCCGCTTGAGGCGGAGGGCGTGGGGCAGGCCGAGCTCATCCTGGGGCAGATACGGTTGCCGCGTGCCTTGCTCGGGTTAAGTGTAGGCGCGGTATTGGCGTTGTCCGGCGTCGCCATGCAGGGGTTGTTTCGCAATCCGCTGGCCGATCCGGGCTTGATCGGTGTTTCCAGCGGCGCCGCACTGGGTGCTGCCGTGACCATTGTTGGCAGCGAACTGATGGGTGGCCTCCCACCGCTGTTGGCACCTTATTTACTGTCGCTGAGCGCATTCGTTGGCGGCCTCGTCGTCACCGCGCTGGTGTATCGATTAGGGCGCCGCGATAGTCGTACCCATGTCGCGACGATGCTGCTCGCCGGTATCGCGCTGACTGCCCTGGCGGGCGCTGTGATCGGGCTGCTCACCTATGTTGCCGATGACGGCACGCTGCGTACCCTGACGTTCTGGAACCTGGGCAGTCTCAATGGCGCGAGCTATGCACGGCTCTGGCCGCTTCTGTTGGTGACGGTGGCGATGACCTTCTGGTTGCCACGCCGCGCCCAGGCGCTGAATGCGTTGCTGCTTGGCGAGTCCGAAGCGCGTCATTTGGGATTCGATGTCGAGCGACTCAAGCGTGAGCTGGTGTTTTGTACCGCGCTGGGGGTGGGCGCAGCGGTGGCGGCGGCCGGCATGATCGGATTCGTGGGGCTGATGGTCCCGCATCTGGTGCGTCTGATGACTGGGCCGGACCACCGCTTGCTGCTGCCGGCCTCGGCGCTGGCCGGAGGAAGCCTGTTACTGCTGGCGGACCTCCTGGCGCGACTTATGCTGGCGCCGGCGGAGTTGCCGATCGGTATCGTCACGGCTCTGCTGGGGGCGCCTTTCTTCCTTTACCTGTTGCTGCGAGGGCGCCGCTGATGCTCCGCGCTCAGGGTATTTCGGTGCGGCGGGGCGCCACGACGGTGCTCGCCAATATCGATTTGCATCTGGTCTCAGGTGAGATTCTGGGCGTGCTGGGACCCAACGGAGCTGGGAAGAGCACATTGCTCGGGGCGCTGAGTGGCGAGTTGGCGGTCAGTGGCGGAGAGGTGTTACTGCATCAGGGATCGGAAGAGCG
>DPSI01000340.1 GCA_003527165.1 Pseudomonas sp. | reverse complement strand
TTAGATCGTAGCGCCAGTAGGCCGGGACCCCCAGGGTGTTGGCGTCGTTCATCCAGCGATCCGACATATAGGTGGCGCCGCCGCCCACGGTGAATTTCTGGATCGTATAGGTGCTCCAGATGCTGAAGCTGTTCTGGGCGATGAACTTCAGGCGCTTGCCGTCGTTGGAGCCTGCGCCGTCGTCCAGCATTTTCGGGTCGAGGTAGGTGTAGCCGCCGTAGACCGCCCAGGCGTCCGTCACATTGCCGGAGAAGCCCAGCTCAACACCGCGCGTGCGGTTGTTGCCGATGAGGGCGACCTCGCCCGTGACCGGGTCGGTGGCTCGCTGATTGGTCTTTTCGGTCTCGAAGATCGCCCCGGTCAGCGACAGGCGGTTGTTGAACACCTCCCACTTCGTGCCCAGTTCGAAGCTGCGGTTTTCTTCCGGGTCCAGGTTCGGACGCGAGCCGCCCAGGCCGCCGCCCGCCGAGCCGTCAGCGCCGCCGGACTGGCCTGCCGTCTCGCCGGAGGGATTGGATGAGGTGCCGTACGACAGATAGATGCTGCCGTTGGAGCGCGGCTTGTAGACGAGACCCGCCTGATAGTTCCAGAATTTCGAGCGGTTGGCCACGGTTCCGTCCGTGACGTCATAGTCATCGTAGCGCAGGCCCAGGTTCAGGGACCACTTGTCGTTGAAGTCGGTCGTGTTGAAGACGTAAACGGCCTGGGTGCGGGACCGATTGCTCAGATCGTTGTAATCGTCGCTGAAGTCCTTGAGCGTGGGGCCGCGGTAGACCGGATTGTTGGCGTCAGGGTTCTGCAGATCGGCGCGGCCGACGGCGAACAGAGCGGCGGCCGGGATCGCGCCGGTCAGCAGCTTCTCTTCAGAGAAGTCCAGGCCGGCCACGAACTGGTTGCGCGTGCCCGCCAGATCGAAGCCGCCACGCAGAGCCGACTGGTTGGCCCTGGTTTCGCTGCGACGATTGCCGGTGCGGACATCGCGGTTCACCTGGCCCGAGGCGGCGTGAATCGTCGGTCGCGACATGATGTACTGGCTGGTCGATTCCGCCAGGCGGCTGACGTTGGTGAACTGGAACCCGTTCGAGAATTCGTGCTCAAGCGTCAGGGTGCCGATATCGGCGTTGTTGCGGCGAGCGTCGCGCCCCTTTACGCCGTAGAAGTTGTCGCGACGCACATTGGCCGGCTGTCCGCTGCCGTCGATCGCGAAGGGATGGCCCAGATCGGGCACGTCGTTGGCGCGCAGCATATAGTAGCCGAGATGGATGCTGGTGCTTTCGGCGAGACGATAGGCCAGCGACGGCGCCAAGCCGTAGCGGTCGGAGTTGACGTGGTCGCGGCCCGGAGTGTCCGCCTGATGGCTCATCAGGTTCAGACGCACGGCGAATTTGTCCGTCAGCATCCGGTTCAGGTCGAGGGTCGAGCGCATGTACTGATCGGTGCCCGCGCCGACCGAACCGGAGATGAAGTTCTCGGCGCGCGGGCGCTTGCTGACCATGTTGATGCTGCCGCCGGTAGAGCCTCGGCCGCTGTAGGCGGAGCCGGGGCCCTTGATGATCTCAACCTGTTCGATGTTGAACGCTTCGTTCGCGAAGCGGCCCAGATCGCGAACGCCGTCGATGAAGATGTCGGTGCTGGCTTCATACCCGCGAATGAAGGGGCGATCGCCGACCGGCGTGCCGCCTTCGCCCGAACCCAGCGAAATCCCCGGCGTCGTGCGCAGCACGTCGGCCAGCGATGCGGCGCCGCGCTGCTCGATCAGTTCACGGCTGATGACGGTGACGCTCTTGGGCGTGTCCTTGAGGGGGGCCGTGAATTGGGGTCCGGTGGGCTCGCCTGCCCGACGTCCGATCACCTCGACCTCGTCCACCTCGGTACTCGCGGAGCCGGCGGTCTGGGATTGCGCCATGGCGGCGCCCGGAACTGCCAAAAGCAGGGCGGCGGACATGGGGGGCAGGAGGCTGGACAAGTGAGAACTCCGACTTTCGGACAGGCGGGCTTTAGGCCCTTTAAAAAATGAGAACGCTTCTCAACAGCGTCCGAACTTTCTTGGCAATGGGGGTGTGCGAATAGGTCGCATTTGCGCCGTGCTTCCGACACGACTGGCGCGCAAATGCGCTGGGGCCTAAAGAGGCGGTCATGGACATCATCGACATCCTGATCCTGATCGCCGTGGCCGCTGTCGCGATCACCCTGGGCCTGGGCCTGTACAACATGCAGCGGGGGGGCGAGGGCGCAGGCGCTCGGTCCAACAAGCTGATGCGCTGGCGTGTGGCCCTGCAGGCGGTGGCGGTGCTGCTGCTGATGGTCGGCATGTGGCTGAAGCGCACGCACGCGGGCTGAGGCCGCGCTGACGGAAACAGGGAGGGCGCGTCATGGTGACGCTGAACAAGATCTACACCCGCACCGGCGATGCCGGGGAAACTGGCCTGGCCGACGGTCGCCGCGTCCCCAAGGACCACCCACGCATCGAAGCCATGGGTGAGATCGACACGCTCAACAGCCAGTTGGGCCTGCTGCTCGCCGAGCTGGCCGAAGCCCAGGCGCGCTGGCCGGATCTGGCGGAGCTGATCGATGTCCTGGGTCCCTGCCAGCACCGCCTGTTCGATCTGGGTGGAGAATTGGCGATGCCGGACTATCAGGCCTTGAGCGACACCGAGGTGGCTCGTCTGGAGACGGCAATCGACCACTGGAATGCCGAAGTCGGGCCACTCGAAGATTTCATTATGCCGGGCGGCACACGGCTGATCGCGCTCGCGCACCTGTGCCGCAGCATGGCTCGCACCGCCGAGAGGCGCTGTCAGCAGCTCAACGCGATCGAGCCGCTGCGCCCGGTCGGACTGGCCTACCTCAATCGTCTGTCGGATCTGTTCTTCGTCGCCGCCCGTCTGATCGCGCGTCGCCAGGGCTGCGCCGAAATCCTCTGGCATGCTGCCAGCGCGCCTGCCAACGCCGATGCCTGAGCGAAGCCCAGAACGGCGCGAGCGCTTCCGCAACGGGCTGCACGCAGCCTGGGAAGCGTTCATCGTTCTGCTGGTATGCATCAACCTGGGGCTGATTCTGTTCGACAGCCTGTTTATCGTGCCCCCGATCAACCAGGCCTTCGCCGGGTGGTTGCCCGCGCTGCATCAGCGCTACGACACCCTGATTCACCGCAACTTTCAACTGATCGATCTCGGTTTCGTCGCGGTATTCATTCTCGACGTGATTCTCGGCTGGGCCGTTGCGCTGTTCGAGCGACGCTATGCGCGCTGGTATTACTACCCCTTCGCCCACTGGTACGACGTGCTCGGCTGCATTCCGCTGACCGGCTTTCGCTGGCTACGCGTCTTGCGGGTCGGCAGCCTGCTGCTCCGGCTGCAACGCCTGGGTCTGATCGACGTTCGCCAATGGGCGATCTTCGGCGTCGTCCATCGCTACTATTCGCTTCTGCTCGAAGAATTGTCCGACCGTGTCATGGTTCGGCTGTTCAGCCGCATGCAGCAAGAGATAGGCGCCAGCGATGATCTCTCCAGAAGACTGCTTGAGGAAGTGGTCAGACCACGCAAGGAGCGGTTGTTGGACGACCTGTCTCGACGCCTGCACGGCATGCTGGAGAGTGGCTATCGGGATAACCGTGGGGCCATTGAAGGCTACGTCGGCGGACTGATCCATCAGGCACTGGCGAATAACCCCGAGGTCAGCCGCCTGCGCCGCCTGCCGCTGGGTGACCGGGTCGCCGACACGCTGGACGAGGCACTCACCGACATCGCGGCGCGGCTGCTACAAGGTGCGGTCGACGGCCTGCAGGGCGTTCAATTCCAGCGATTGGCCCGCAGTCTGGCTGACGAATGCTTCGAAGCCTGGGTTTACCAAGACGAGAACACCGATCTCGCCTTGGAAGAACTGCTGGTCGATATCATCGAAGTGCTCAAGCAGCAGGTACTCGATCGACGCTGGAGCCGTTTTGTCGGCCCAATCGAGCCGCCCACTCCGCCGGGTTAGGGGCGGACGGCTTTTCGTCGCGAAAGATCCACAGGCTCTAGCACGACCTCGCGGCTGCCGCGCCGTGCTGCTGATCGATACGCGCACCGACGACCATCTCGGTCGCCCACTTGACGAGAATATCCGTGTAGGCCTTTTGACAGCCCTCATTGGTCAAGCCGTGATCGGCCCCTAGGATGATGCGGTGCGTCAGCGAGTGTGTCTGCTGGAACGCTGCCCGATAACTCATGATGGTGCTGTGCGGGACCAGATGATCGTGCTCCGATTCGACAATCAGCACATCGCCGCGAAACTCGGCACAAGCCGCCAGCACCCGATTTTCCTCGGGACTGACCCGCCGCCCACGCAGCTGATTGAGCAGGTCGCGATCCAGCTGCCGCTTGGGCACCTCCCAGTCATCATCCCCGTACAGGGCCGGCACACGCATCGCCAGCCACCTGACCGGCCGCAAGGACGTGAGCAGCGCGGCCAGGTAGCCACCATAACTGGTGCCGACCACAGCGATCGCCGAGGGGTCGATGTTCGGATGCTGAGCCAGCAGGTCGTAGGCCGCCAACAGATCGTGCAGATTCTGCTCACGCGTGACGGTTTGCTGTTGCGCCAGTGTCAAGGCATGACCACGCAAATCGAACGACAGGCAGATACAGCCTAACCCGGCGATACCACGGGCGCGGGTCAGGTCGCGTTCCTGACTGCCGCCCCAGCCATGCACGAACAGAACGCCTGGCAGCTTTGTCGGTGGCGACAGGAAAGTACCGGCGATGTGTTCATCATCTACGAGAATGTCTACGCTTTCACTATGGGTTGCCATGGTCCTCCACCAATGCGTATTTGGTTATGAAGCCGACTTCAGCATCTTCGCCGCGAAACAACACCGTTGCGCCTTCAGGCACGGCCGATTCACCGTAGAGTTCAACCGACGATGCACGAATGGCCGCTCCACCCTTGCCCTGAGCGAAGGCTTCCAGCGCCGCAACTTCCGCACTGCTGGCCCCCCCGATTCGCCAGGACTGCTCCAGCACGCCGGAGCAGGCGCGCCCTT
Organism: Pseudomonas sp.; assembly: GCA_003527165.1. Lineage (GTDB taxonomy): Bacteria > Pseudomonadota > Gammaproteobacteria > Pseudomonadales > Pseudomonadaceae > Stutzerimonas. The sequence continues at coordinate 1,200 of DPSI01000340.1, read as the reverse complement.
TGTCATCGATGCCCTGAGCGATATCGTAGTTGCGCCGAGAAGCATAGAAATTGCGAAAGCAAGCCGACGCGGCATCGTCGTAGACCTGCGCCTGGGAAATGGCAAGACGCGTCCGTTCTGGCAGATCCAGGCTAAGCAAGGCATCGAAATCCCCTTCGACGACCAGCAGATCCGAGCCGCCGTACACGGTTTCACCTGCATTGTCCTGGGTCAGCCGTTGGGTACCGTAATAGCTCAAGGTTTTTCCCGCTACACGAGTTTGCCCCACACTGAAGGTGGTCACGTGCTCCAGGTTCGCTTCAAGAACCAGCCCGTATTGGGCCAGCTCGGCTTCGTCTGTGTTTTCCAGCGCATGATCGAGCGCTTGAACCGTGCTCACCCGCTCCTGTCCGCGGCCACCGGTCGCCCGTACCGGCTTGATTCGTAACGCCCCTTCGTTCAACAAGCGCCGTCCAGCCTCACGCGCATCGGCCAATGAGAACACGCTGTAGCCTGGCAAAACGCCGCCCGTGACACGCCGACCGAACTCTCGCGACCAGCCAATGGGCGAGTCGGCATCCGGGCGAATCAATGGATGGGTAATCGCCTTGGTTTCGATGTATGCATGCGGTACGACGCCGCCAAACAGGTCCCGTTCGCCTTCCAGCCCCAGCTCGCGCGCCAGGTTGGCGCCAACCACTGTGCTTGAGGGAACGAAATAGAGCGGGCATGAATAACTGGCGCTACGGTCATATTCACCGAGAAAGGCGAGCCCTTGCAGCGCTGCCAGACGTTTGGCGAGCTGCTCGTGCACCACCTTTTCGTGCTGGGGTTCGTTGGCTCGATTGGCAAGGGTTACGACAGCGCCTCGTGCGTCTTGCGGCTTATCCGCACTCTTCATAGGTGGATTCGCTCCATGGACTACTGGTACATGCACGATGAAGCGTCGATCGCCGCTTCCTTCGCTCGTTTCCACCCGACCAAAGCGGACCCGGTGTATCGAATAGACCCCTGATTTGCGCTAACTATCCTTCGGTTACCCAGCCGGGCACTGCTCGGCGCCCAACCAATAAAACGAAAAAAGGGGAAGCAGACTTGCATCTGCTCCCCCTTTTTCGTTACCGCCAGGCTCAGTCTTCGACGGAGCTGCGGATCAGGTGGTCGAAGGCACTCAGCGAGGCCTTGGCGCCTTCACCGACCGCGATGACGATCTGCTTGTAC
>DPSI01000435.1 GCA_003527165.1 Pseudomonas sp. | reverse complement strand
CGGCGCGGTGCTGATAGCGCGTGGAGATGTGCCGCGCCAGGCGGACCTCCAGTTGCTCGGCCCGAAAAGGTGATTCGACATCAATCCAGATTTGATTCTGCGGCAGCCCCAGGGTGTCGGAATAGAACTGCCTCGGGTTGAGCGTCGCAGAGAACAGCACGCAGGATCGCGCTTCGAGGAAGCGAGGACCGAGAAAGGGCGCTGGCAACACATTGCGGATGCATAGGATCGAGCTTTGCCCGCGGGGCGCGCGCTGGGGCAGCAGCGTGCAATCGAACAGTGAATGCGCGCCAAACAGCTCCGCCAGGCGGCAGAAATGCATCGCGTCAAAGTACGCCTTCTGCAGCGCCGGATCGAGGCCCTCCGGTTGCTCCGTCAGATGATCGGTGATCGCGCTGATGGCTTGCTGCAAGGCACCGATGAGTTTGTGCGGCAGTTCAGGTTGAACCTGATAACTGTCCGACTGCGGGCCGTGCAGTTCACCCCAACAGCGCAAGATGCGCTCGATCGGTTTCTTCAGCCCGTTTGGAGCTATCTTCCTTAATCCCTTGAAATCCCTAACATCAAGCTCGGCGGTGTACATGCTACGCCCGCGCTCCAGCAGATTGTGAGCTTCGTCTACCAATACGCTGACGCGCCATTGATTAATCAGCGTCAGGCTGTAGAGCAGGGCGCTCAGGTCAAAATAATAGTTGTAGTCGCCGACCACCACATCAGCCCAACGGGCAAGCTCCTGGCTGAGATAGTAAGGACAAACCTCATGCGCCAGCGCCACCTCACGTAGCGCTTTCTGATCAAGCATCGGACGGGTCATAGCTGCTGCCCGGGCGGATGGGAGGCGATCATAGAATCCACGGGCGAGCGGGCAGGACTCGCCATGACAACTCTTGTCCGGGTACTCGCAAGCCTTATCGCGCGCAATCAGTTCCAGCACACGGAGAGGTGTTGCGTCCGTCGTCAGGCTGGCCAGCGCATCCAATGCCAATTGCCGCCCCGAGGTTTTCGCTGCGAGAAAGAACAGCTTGTCCAGCTGCTGGCCGGGAAATGCCTTCAGCTGTGGAAACAGCGTAGCGAGCGTCTTGCCGATGCCTGTCGGAGCCTGCGCCATGAGATGCGTTCCGGTGCAAGCCGCCTTGTACACCGCTTCGGCCAGTTGCCGTTGGCCCCGGCGAAACTCGTCATGGGGAAACCTCAGCGCCGTGAGCGCCTGATCCCGTTCATGTCGATGTGCCAGTTCCTGCGCGGACCAGACGATAAAGCATCGACACTGGGTTTCGAAGAAGGCTTGCAGCTCGGCAGCGCCGATGGATTCGGCCAGCACCGTTTCCTTCTGGCTGACGACATCGAAGTACACCAAAGCGACGTTCAGCGACGCCAGCCCGCGTGAGGCGCAGAGCAGCCAGCCGTAGATCTTCGCCTGAGCCCAGTGCAACTGGCGGTGGTTGGCAGGCTGCCGGGAGAGATCGCCGCGGTGGGTCTTGATCTCTTCCAGCCGATTCTGCGCCGGGTCATAGCCATCCGCACGGCCGCGAACCAGCAGATCCAGATAGCGGCCTTCCAGCGCCACTTCGCGTTCGTAACCTTCCGCTCGGCGAGCGGTAACGGTGGCGTGCCCGGCCATGCCTTCCAGCGCAGTGGGAGAGGGCGTGAAACGAAGGTCCAGGTCCCCCTCTTTGGCGGTGAACTCGCACAGCGCACGGACCGCAACCCGATAGTTCAAGGACAGTCCTCGGCCCATCGCACATAGCAGACGGCGACTGGCATAGCGTGACGCAGCGCGAAGTCGATCCAGCGCTTCTGGTTGTCCTGTAGGCGGTCACCCGGACCCTTGACCTCGATCAGCCGGTAGCGCTGTTCGTCGGGCCAGAACTGGATCAAGTCCGGCAGTCCGCTGCGGTGGTTCGGTACGTCCAGCAGGATACGCTGGAAACACGCGCGCAAATGCTCGGCGGATATGCAAGTCAGCGCTTGCTCCAGCAGCTGCTCATCGAACAGTCCCCAACTGACAAATTGCGACTGAACGCCAAACTTCTCCCGGAACACCCGGCGAATGCAGTCCTGGTATTCGCCAGTTCCCAGCTTGGCCAAGCATTCTTCGAACAACCCGGCCCGGCGGGCGTAGAAGTCCGGGCGGGCCAGGTCAGCCGGCGCCGCGTGGAATGGGTGGAAGAACGCGCCTGGGAGTGGCGCGAATATCGCTTCCCAGCACAGCAGGCCGAGAAGCGAATTGATCAGGGCGTTTTCAACGTAGTAAATCGGCGACTCGCTACGCCAAAAGTGCTCCCGCACTGCATGCTCAACGCTCAGGCCAGGTTGTCTGGGCAGTAGCAGATCGATGCGCTCCGCTTCGGCTACAGCGCTGCGAGGCACGGCAGGCCAGCCAAGGGCACGTCGCAGGCGCGGCAAAATGCGCTGCAACTGCTGGGCTTCATGTTCGCTTTCCGGAGCGGCGTGCGCTTGATTCGCCAGATGCAAAGCTGCTTCGGGCTGATCGCAACGCTCGAGCACCCTGATCGTCCGTTCACGCGCGCCGGGATAACCGTTGGCCGCGTGCAGACGCAGGGCCTGGCTCAGATCACCGAGACGCTCGCATTGGCGCCCGATGCTCAACATCAGTTTGCCGCGCCGATGTTCCAGCCACTCGTTGGCGTAGGGCGAGCTCGGAATATCGACCAATACCTGCTGCAGCGTCTCACCCGCCTCGAAACGTTCGCGCCCACGATGCAGGTGCAGAT
>DPSI01000430.1 GCA_003527165.1 Pseudomonas sp. | reverse complement strand
CGTCGGAGATGAGTGGCTCATCAAATTTGGCCTCATTGCTGTCAGCGGATCGAATGCTGATCGAAGCGGACAAGACAGCCTGCTTGATTCGGTGGAAGGTACGCGACCTCAAGGGATCGGAGCGGCAGAGGCAAGCGCAGCTATTGCTCTCGACCGTGCCTGCGAGTGTGCAGGGTGCGGTTGTGGAAGCGTTGAAAGCCAGGGCAGCCAGATAGAACAGAAGTCGGGGAGTATGTAATGACCTATCACAACGTGGTATCAGCCGTAGTCCGGGCCATGGCAGCCGAAACTATCAATTCAGCTGGCGGGTGCGACTTCGAACCCAAGGTGCAGACCGCCAAGGTGAGTGGCGAGATTGGCGGCAAGGATGCTGCGTTGTTGGCGGATGCGATCGTATTCAAGATCCTTCACGCAGAACTATCCCCTCGGCACTGGAGCGCGCTTCTCGCGAAGTATTCGACGCACAAGGGCCGCAAGGTGGAGGCGATAGGCCGTCTGGTAGCGGTGGTTCCTTCCCCGGCGCCGCAGCTCTTCACACGCAAAGCGGTCACTGCCTGGGCGATTCCTCAAGTGAAGGGCGTCCAGCGTGTAGCAGCGACGTTCAAGGCCGAGGAGCTACCAGAAGGAACGCCAGCATGGAGAGTGCGCGCCCATGAGGAAGCAACAGCCCGCGCCAATCAGCGAGAGCAGCAGAAAGCCAGCTCCCGATCGGCTGACATGATCGTGCTCAGCCCATCCAATTACGACATGACGACATGGGATAGCCAGGGCCTCACAGAGCGCACATACCAGCGCTGGAACAAGTCGATCAAGGGTTCGCTAGAGGGAATGGTGAACGAGGCACTAGCGCAAGCACAGGAGGCGCTGGAGGCGGTTGGATTGCTCATTAGCGACGCTGCGTGATGGTTCCTGCTAAATAATGGCGATTGGCCGCAATTAGTCCTTGATTGTTTTGTCGTCATGTCGCAGAATCTTCCTATCTTGGTCATTTTACGCGTTGAGATGACCAAGATCAGAAGTCCTTGCGTAGGTAAGGCCGCTCGGGCTGATCTCCGGGCGTTACGAATTCAAGAGCCCTGACTTTGGTCGGGGCTTTTTTCGTTTCTGGCTCTCACTGCCGATCCTCACCGGAAGAGGCCCAAAAGCCAACCCGGCACGCTGTAGAGCCACCAATTCTGGATTCTCCATATGCCCGACACCCATAACGAGGGAGGCCGAACCGTGCATGAGCGTGTCGGCGCTCTGGAGCAAGAAGCAGCCGTAACCCGTCATCGGCTCAACGCCTTCGATCGGGAGCACGGCCAGTCGCCCAATCGATTGACCAAACTTGAGCAGCAGTTCGAGCACCAAAGCCGCCAGCTCACCGCCATCGGTGATAGCCAAGAAGAGATGGCGAGCAAGATGGACAAGATGGGCGACAAGATTTCGTACGGCCTTGGCGCGGCGGCGATCATCCTCGCCCTGTTCGACAAGGTATGGCCATACATCGCTAAAGGGTTCGGTGCATGAACCTGATCCCTGAATGGCGCAAGGCTTGGAAGCTCAGCAGCCTTCAGATCGCCATCCGTGACGCAATCATCAACGCCGCCGCGCTTGGGTGGACTGCCTTTGATGGCCATGTCCGTCCAGTGCTGTGGGCGAGCGTGAACATGTTCCTCGGCGTGGCCGTAGCTGTCGCCCGAGTGATACCGCAACCGAAAGTGACCGGCACCGAGTAGCCGGCAAACCATTCGCCCAGCCGTGCAGTAGGGCTCCACACGGAGAACGCATATGCCTACTGTTGCCGAACTATTCGATCAACTCATTGATCAGCTTGCCGATGATGTGGCCGGGAAGGTCATGCCCAAGGTTGATGAGCGCATTGCTGAGGCTATGGCTAAGCCAGATCAGCCAGCACCAGAGCCTGAACAGCCAACTGAGCCAGCGCCGGAACCCGAACAGCCCGAATTGCCAATCGCTGCGCAGTTCAAATTCGTCAACGAAACGGGCGGCGAATGGGTAAACGGCGTAAGCGACAACCGAGGCATGTTCCGGCTCGTCTACTCAGGCGGTATGGAGGATGAGGTCAAGCCCGGCATGATGGCGACGTTCAAGGACGGCACCAAGCGCAGAATCACAGAATCCAGACCTGCATGGGGCAACCTGCTAGTCAGCGTGGAAGGTGGCAAGATCTCCCCGACCCTAGGGCATCCGAACGCGGTAACGGTTTCGCAGGGTGACGGCGAAGCTGATCAGGAGGGAGAGTTATTGGCGCCTGAAGCGCAGCCTGAACCCAGCAAGCCAGTCACCAACAAGGGCCGGGTCTTTCTTAACCTCGGTCTCGGGATGGGTGGCGACACCATAGCGGGTGGCCTGCCGGGCAAGCACGGCCAGCACTACAACTTCCCCAATCTCGATGAGTGGAAGCAGGCAGCAGCCCAAGGATTTAAGCGCGCCCGGGTAGGTTTCCTCTGGGAGCGTGCCATTCGTGGTGGTGCAGGCAGTGGCCAGCTTGACGAAGCGCACATGCAGCTGATGGACCAGACGGCTTCCTATGCCGCTCAGGTCGGTATGACCATCCTCTGGGATATGCACAATTACTCCGGCTACTCGACCACCAACAAGTCGGGTGACCGTAAGAGGATCGGTGCTGGCGTATCCGTCGAAGCCCTCGGTAATGACTGGAAGGCAATCGCCCAGCGCCTGGAATCGAACGCCACCACCAAGGCCGCGACCTACGGGTACGACCTGATGAACGAGCCGATCATCAGCTGGGACGTGTGGAGGCAGGCGCTACAGCACGCAGTCACCCAAGTCGGCAACATCAGCGACAAGGTGATCAGCTGCGAAGGCATCAAGTATTCCAACACGACGAACTGGGTCAGCAACAACCCAGGCATCGAGAACATCGTTCATCCCAAGGGCAAGCAGTACCTTGAGTTCCAAGGGCATCTGTATCTGGACAACGGGCAGGACGGTTTCTGGACAGACAGCGTTGAAACGGCAAACAAGGCCGATCCAAACATTGGGGTCAATCGCATCAAGGGCTTCAGAGAATGGGGCGCCAAGCATGGCTACCACCTCTCAATCGGAGAGACGATGGTTCCCGGCCGGTACGCAAGCTATGTGACCGCGCTAGACAAGTTCCTTGAGCACAACGTCAACAACGGCATCGACACCTACGTGTTCTTCGCTGCCCGCGGTGCTGGTAACAACGACCACAACATCAACAAGCCCGAGAACAAGCCGTCCCTGGACGTGATCTTGAAGTGGGTGAACGCATGACCACCCCCTACCTACTGCTATGCCTCTGCGTCATGTGGGTGGTGGTGAGGCGTAGGCCCAAACAAACGGAGTAATCCATGACAACGAAGCAACCCGACTGGGAGGCGATCGAACGTGCCTACCGGGCCGGGTCGCTTTCCCTGCGCGCTATTGCAGACAAATTCAACAGCAACGAGGGGACGATACGCAGCCGCGCCAAGAAGCATGGATGGCAGCGTGACCTCTCGGAGCAGGTTAGGACGGCAACTCAGGGGAAGCTGTCACGCACAGCCTCACGCAACGAAGTCACGCAGCGTGATGTGCGTGAAGACGCTGAGATCATCGAAGAAGCGTCAGATGAAGCGGCATCGGTTGTCCTAGCGCACCGGTCTGGCCTCGCCATGTGGCGCAGCATTGCGGACAAGCTCTGCTTCGCCCTGGCTGAGATGGACGTAACCGAAGACAACCACGACCGCTTTGCTCGGTCCCTGAACGCTGGCGTCGATGCTCAGCTGAAGGTAATCAAGGGCGAACGGCAGGCCTACAACCTCGACAGTGAGGAAGGCGACAAGACGGTCAGCGACCTGGCCGCACTGATGGACGAGCTATCGACTGAGGCCTAGAGCATGAAACCCGAGCATTTGAAGTTGCTACGGGACAAGCATTGGCGCCTGAACAACCTGTACTTCATCACCGATAAGCAGGGCAAGAAGGCACGTTTCCGCATGACAGCGGAGCAGGTTGAGTACTTCGAGGGGATTCACACCCGGAACATCATCCTGAAGGCTCGTCAGCTCGGATTCACGACCGAGCAGTGCATCATCCAGCTCGACGCCGCTCTGTTCGAATCCGCCAAGTGCGCGCTGATCGCTCACACGCTGAACGACGCCAAGCGCCTGTTCCGCGAGAAGATCAAGTTTGCCTACGACAACCTGCCAGCAGAGATCAAAGCCGCCAACCCGGCGAGCAACGATGCGGCCGGCGAGCTGGTGTTTGCCAAGGGTGGCTCGCTGTACGTCAGTACGTCGTTCCGGGGCGGCACCCTGCGTTATCTGCAC
>DPSI01000432.1:296-5486 GCA_003527165.1 Pseudomonas sp. | reverse complement strand
GTGTTGCGCGGGCTGCACTACCAGATCCAGCAGCCCCAGGGGAAGCTGGTACGGGTCGTGGCGGGAGAAGTATTCGACGTGGCGGTGGATCTGCGCCGCAGCTCGCCCAGCTTCGGTCGCTGGGTCGGTACTCGCCTGAGTGCGCAGAACCAGCGCCAGCTGTGGATTCCGGAAGGCTTTGCGCACGGTTTCGTGGTGCTCAGCGAGAGCGCCGAGTTTCTCTACAAGACCACCGATTACTACGCGCCGGCCCATGAGCGCTCCCTGCTCTGGAACGACCCGCAGATCGGCATCGAATGGCCGTTCCAGGAATTGCCGCAGCTATCGCAGAAGGATGCTGCCGGCAAGATCCTCAGCGAGGCGGAGCTGTTTGCATGAGAATCTTGATCACCGGTAGCAAGGGACAGCTGTCCCAAGAGCTGCAACTGGCGCTTGCCGGTGAAGGGACGGTGCTCGCCCTGGGCCACAAGGTGCTGAACCTGGCCGAACCGGCGCAGATTCGCCAGCAGATTCGTTTGCTGCGCCCCGACCTGATCATCAACGCGGCCGCCTATACCGCCGTCGACCCGGCGCAAGGTGATCGTGATCAGGCCTTCGCGGTGAATGCCATCGGCCCTGGTGTGCTGGCCGAAGAAGCGGCGGCGCTAGGCGTACCGCTGATCCACTATTCCACCGATTACGTCTTCGACGGACGCAAGACCGAACCGTATCACGAGGAGGATCAACCGGCCCCTCTGAGCGTATACGGGGCAAGCAAGCTGGCCGGCGAGCAGGCGATCCAGGCGGTCGGCGGCGAATATCTGATCTTGCGTACCAGCTGGGTCTATTCGTTGCACGGCCGCAACTTCCTGCTGACCATGCAACGTCTGCTGCAGGAACGCGACTCGTTGTCGGTGGTTGACGATGAGGTCGGCGCACCGACCTGGGCAGGCACTATCGCCGCTGTCACGGCGGAGATGGTTCGCAAGAGGCGAAACGGAACCGGCGGCCCCAATGGTCTCTATCATCTGACCGCCATCGGCGAGACGTCATGGTACGGCTTCGCCTGCAGCATCGCCCAGCATCTGGAGTATCAGGGGCTACTACGTGCCAGGCTCGAACCCATCCTGTCCACGGATTACCCCACCGCCGCTCAACGCCCGCTCAACTCGCGCCTTAGCTGCGCACGCTTGGAACGTGACTGGGGCATCGAGCTGCCGGACTGGGAAACCGCGCTGCAGCAGTACCTCGGCACCACACGCAGCGTTCAGACGGATCACGACGCCCAGGCCATACAAAGCGTCTGAATTCGCCCCTCAGATCAGAGCGGCCCACATCCTCCTGTACCGTGACGCCGTCGACGGGCTGAACGTGCATAATGTCGCCCGAATCACAGGCGCATCCGCATGACACCACCCGAACCTCCTCGCCGCCCACGCTGGCGTAATCTGGCCCTGGTCGCGCTGTTGCTAGCGCCGCTGCTATGGCCGCTGCAGCAACTGGCCGAGCGTTACTACAGCAACGAGCTGATCGAACAGAACCGGCAAACGCTCGACCTTTATGTGGCCAACCTGCTCGGCTCACTGCGCCGCTACGAGGTGCTGCCACGCATCCTTGGCGACCTGCCAACGCTTCGCATGGCGTTGCGCCAGCCCGACAACCCAACCGCTAAAGACCAGGCCAATCGCCTGTTGGATCAGCTACGCAAGGAAACGGGCGCCGACGTGATCTATCTGATGGCGCCAGACGGCAACACCCTGGCCGCGTCGAACTGGAGCGACGAAGACAGCTTCGTCAATCGGAATTTCGCCTTTCGGCCTTATTTCAGGGAAGCCATGGGCGGCGAGCTGGGGCGCTTCTTCGGCCTCGGCACCACCTCGGGCAAACGCGGCTATTACTTCGGAGCAGCCGTGCGCGACGGCGATAACGTACTCGGTGTGCTGGTGGTCAAGGTGGACCTGGACTACACCGAGACACTGTGGGGCACCACACCCGAGCAACTCATGGTGACCGACAATTTCGGCGTGGTGATCCTCACCTCGAAGCCGGAATGGCGATTTCGCGCAAGCCGGGCGCTGGATATCGAAGAGCGCGAGCAGATCGCATCCGAACGCCCCTATCCGACGGTCGAACCCCAGGACTTGACGCTGGATATCGATACCTGGCTGATCCAGAGCCGCGAGCTCAAGGAAACCGGCTGGACGGTGCGTATCCTGGCGCCGATCAGCCTGGTCGAACGGCCGGTGCAGACGGTCGTGGCCATCGGCGCGGCCACTTTGGCCGCATTGTTGTTGCTGCTCGGGCTGCTGATGCAGCGCCGCCGCCACTATCTGGAACGTATCGCCCTGGATGCCAAAGCGCGCCAGCAACTGGAGCGCCGAGTGCAAGAGCGGACGCAGGACCTGGAGGCACTGAACAGCCGGCTCAAGCAGGAAGTGCTGGAGCGCGAACAGGCCCAGCAGGAACTGGTCCGCGCCCAGGATGAGCTCCTGCAGGCCGGCAAGCTGTCGGCGCTGGGCACCATGTCGGCGAGCATCAGCCACGAACTCAATCAGCCGCTGGGGGCGATCCGCAGCTATGCGGACAACGCCGGCGTGCTACTGGACCAGCAGCGCAACGAGGAAGCCCGCGACAACCTCAGGCTGATCAGCGAACTGACCGCTCGGATGGCGTCGATCATCGCGCACTTGCGCGCCTTCGCTCGGCGTGATCGGCATGCGCCAGAACGGGTGGCGCTACAACCGGCACTGGATGACGCGCTGGCCTTGCTGGCCAAGCGTCGACAAGCCATGGGTGTCGAGCTGATTCGTGATCTTCCGGACGCAACGCTATGGGTCCAGGCGGGCGAGACACGGCTGCGACAGATCCTCTCCAACCTGCTGGCCAATGCGCTCGACGCGCTCAACGAGCGGCCGCCGGTGCGGCGCATCTGGCTGCGTGCCGAACGCCAGGGTGACGGCGTATTGCTGACCCTGCGCGACAACGGCCCGGGGTTTTCCGCCTCGGCGCTGCAGCGCGCCCGCGAACCCTTTTTCACGACCAAGACCAGCGCCCAGGGCCTGGGGCTGGGTTTGGCCATTTGCGATACCCTGACGCGAGCCTTGGACGGCGAGCTGACGATGACCAACCATCCCGAAGGCGGCGCCCAGCTCAGTCTCTACCTGCGATCCGCCGATCCCGGCGTCGCCTTCCCGAGCGAGGACTAGCATGACCAGCCAGATCGACCCGCAGTTTCAGGTAGTCCTGGTCGATGACGATCCCCATCTGCGCAAGGCGCTGAGCCAGACGCTCGATCTCGCCGGGCTCAAAGTGCTCAGTCTGGGCGATGCCCGCGGCCTGCCCGCAATGCTGCCGGTGGACTGGCCCGGCGTGGTGGTCAGCGATATTCGCATGCCCGGTCTTGATGGCCTGGAACTTCAGCAGCAACTGCATGCGCTCGATAGCGAACTTCCGGTTCTGTTGATCACCGGCCACGGGGACATTCAGCTGGCGGTGCAGGCCATGCGCGCCGGGGCCTATGACTTCCTCGAAAAACCCTTTCCCAGCGAAGCGCTGCTCGATGGCGTGCGCCGCGCGCTGGCCCTGCGTCAGCTAATACTCGACAACCGCAGCCTGCGTCTGGCGCTGGCTGACCGCCAGCAGCTCTCGACACGCCTGCTCGGCCAGTCGCCGGCCATGCAGCGCCTGCGTGAGCAGATCGGCGCGCTCGCCGGCACCCAGGCCGACGTGCTGATCCTTGGCGAAACCGGCGCCGGCAAGGAAGTCGTGGCGCGCGCACTGCACGATCTGTCCAGCCGCCGCGGCGGCCCCTTTGTCGCCATCAATGCCGGTGCACTGGCCGAATCGGTGGTGGAAAGCGAACTGTTCGGCCACGAGGCGGGTGCCTTTACCGGCGCGCAGAAGCGTCGCATCGGCAAATTCGAATTCGCCAATGGCGGAACCCTGTTCCTCGATGAGATCGAGAGCATGAGCCTGGACGTGCAGGTCAAACTGCTGCGCATGCTGCAGGAGCGGGTCGTCGAACGCCTGGGCGGCAACCAGTCGATTCCATTGGATATTCGCGTTATCGCCGCCACCAAGGAAGACCTGCGCCAGGCTGCCGACCAGGGCCGTTTCCGGGCAGACCTCTACTACCGACTGAATGTGGCGCCACTGCGCATCCCGCCGCTGCGCGAGCGCAGCGAGGACCTGCTGTTTCTGTTCCAGCATTTTGCCGAGAGCGCCGCCAGCCGCCATGGTCTACCGCCCCGTGAACTGCGTCCGGAGCAACGCGCGCAGCTGCTCAGGCACACGTGGCCGGGCAACGTCCGCGAACTGCAGAACACCGCGGAGCGCTTTGCCCTGGGTCTCGAACTGGGCCTCGAAGACCCAGCCCGCATGGCCGAAGGCGCGGCCGGGGCGAAGGGCAGCGCGCTCAACGAGCAAGTCGATGCCTTCGAGCGCGCCCTGATCGCCGCCGAGCTGGCCCGTCCCCATAGCTCTCTGCGCAGTGTCGCCGAAGCCCTCGGCCTGCCGCGTAAGACATTGCACGACAAGCTGCGCAAGCACGGTCTGGTCTTTAACGATGCTGGCGGAACCTCGCCGGATGACGGCGAGTAGCTGGCGGATTTCCGCCACCAATCGGTGTCGGGAAGCGATTTTTCCGCCGCTGCGGCCGTTTGCCACGCATTTGCAACGGTTGTTCGGCTAGATAGCGCGCGCAGCCGAAGCCACCGAAGATTTGTAGAAGCTGCGAGTTAGACGCGCTGACTGAGAAATATTCGACAGCATTCTGCCATTACACCGGTAAACTCCGGCGCTACGGGAACAGGATTCCGTGCTTCTGGCACAGCGCTTGCTCCCGCTAACCCCATGAGTCGGTGAAACAGGTCGATCACGGGCGCCGCGACTTTTCTTCGATGACGCCTAGACTTGTCTTTCTGACTACAGTCGAACTGCCGCTCCGATGCGGCGGTTCAATTCACAACAAGAGGAAAACAACAATGTTCAAACTGACCGCCACGGCGCTTGCCTGCGCCCTCTCCCTGGGAATTGCAGGCTTGGCTCAGGCTGCCGACCCGATTCTGATCAAGTTCTCCCACGTAGTTGCGGACAACACGCCGAAAGGCCAAGGCGCGAACTTGTTCAAGAAGCTGGTGGAAGAACGCCTGCCCGGCAAGGTCGAAGTTCAGGTCTACCCGAACTCGTCGCTGTTCGGTGATGGCAAGGAAA
>DPSI01000432.1:0-195 GCA_003527165.1 Pseudomonas sp. | reverse complement strand
AAGGAAATGGAAGCGCTGCTGTTGGGCGACGTGCAGCTGATCGCGCCTTCGCTGGCCAAGTTCGAGCACTACTCCAAGGGCGTCCAGGTATTCGACCTGCCGTTCCTGTTCGACAACATCCAAGCGGTTGACCGCTTCCAGCAAAGCGAAGCCGGCCAGAGCCTGCTGAGCTCCATGGAAGACAAGAACATCACC
>DPSI01000600.1 GCA_003527165.1 Pseudomonas sp. | reverse complement strand
GGCTCTGCGCGTGACTTCTCGCAGATCGACAACGCGCCGGAAGAGAAGGCTCGTGGTATCACCATCAACACCTCCCACGTTGAATACGATTCCTCGATCCGTCACTACGCGCACGTTGACTGCCCGGGCCACGCTGACTATGTGAAGAACATGATCACTGGTGCTGCTCAGATGGACGGTGCGATCCTGGTTTGCTCCGCTGCTGACGGCCCCATGCCGCAGACTCGCGAGCACATCCTGCTGTCCCGTCAGGTTGGCGTTCCTTACATCGTTGTCTTCCTGAACAAAGCTGACATGGTGGACGACGCTGAGCTGCTGGAGCTGGTCGAGATGGAAGTGCGTGACCTGCTGTCGACTTACGACTTCCCGGGTGACGACACTCCGATCATCATCGGTTCCGCTCTGATGGCTCTGAACGGCCAGGATGACAACGAGATGGGTGTATCGGCCGTGCGCAAGCTGGTCGAGACTCTGGATAGCTACATTCCGGAACCCGAGCGTGCCATCGACAAGCCGTTCCTGATGCCGATCGAAGACGTGTTCTCGATCTCCGGCCGCGGTACCGTTGTGACTGGTCGTGTCGAGCGCGGCATCGTCAAGGTTCAGGAAGAAATCGAAATCGTGGGTATCCGCGCCACGACCAAGACCACCTGCACCGGCGTTGAAATGTTCCGCAAGTTGCTCGACGAAGGTCGCGCTGGTGAGAACGTCGGCGTGCTGCTGCGTGGCACCAAGCGTGATGACGTCGAGCGTGGTCAGGTTCTGGCCAAGCCGGGCACCATCAAGCCGCACACCAAATTCGAAGGCGAAGTCTACGTACTGAGCAAAGAAGAAGGTGGTCGTCACACTCCGTTCTTCAAGGGCTATCGTCCGCAGTTCTACTTCCGGACCACTGACGTGACCGGTAACTGCGAATTGCCGGAAGGCGTTGAGATGGTAATGCCGGGCGACAACATCAAGATGGTTGTCACCCTGATCGCTCCGATCGCCATGGAAGATGGCCTGCGCTTCGCGATTCGCGAAGGTGGTCGTACCGTTGGTGCCGGCGTGGTTGCCAAGATCATCGAATAATATTTTCGATATCGGAAAGGGCCCTTCGGGGCCCTTTTTCTATTGTTGATCATTTATTGACACCCCCTGGACGCATCCGTACAATTGCGCCTCCTTTTACCGGGCGTATTGCGTTTGGTAGGGATGGCTAATTGGAGTCTGAGGTCAAAATGCAAAACCAACAAATCCGTATTCGGTTGAAGGCTTTTGACCATCGCCTGATCGATCAATCAACCCAGGAAATCGTGGAAACCGCGAAACGTACTGGTGCTCAGGTGCGTGGTCCGATTCCACTGCCGACCCGCAAAGAGCGGTTCACTGTTCTGGTTTCTCCGCACGTCAACAAGGACGCGCGCGACCAGTACGAGATCCGTACTCATAAGCGTGTGCTGGACATCGTTCAGCCGACCGACAAAACCGTCGATGCACTTATGAAGCTTGATCTTGCGGCTGGCGTGGAAGTGCAGATCAGCCTCGGCTAAAACCTCGAGTTTTAGTCGTGTAACGCTCTGAAATGGGCGGCCATAGCGGGTGAAAGCCCCGTACACTCAAGAGGTTACAACATGACTATTGGTGTAGTCGGTCGTAAATGCGGCATGACCCGCGTTTTCACCGAAGATGGTGTCTCTGTTCCGGTTACGGTCATTGAGATCGAGCCGAACCGCGTCACTCAGTTCAAGAATGAAGAGAGCGATGGCTATCGCGCCGTGCAGGTCACTGTCGGCGAGCGTCGCGCGTCCCGTGTTACCAAAGCTCAGGCTGGCCATTTCGCCAAGGCGAACGTTACTGCCGGTCGTGGCGTCTGGGAATTTCGCCTCGATGGCGAGGAGTTCCAGGTTGGTGACCAGATCAATGCTGAAATCTTCCAGGCTGGACAGATGGTGGATGTCACCGGTCAGTCCAAGGGTAAAGGCTTTGCCGGTACCATCAAGCGCTGGAACTTCCGTGGTCAGGACAATACCCACGGTAACTCCGTATCCCACCGCGTACCGGGCTCGATTGGCCAGTGCCAGACTCCAGGTCGTGTTTTCAAGGGCAAGAAGATGTCCGGGCACATGGGCGCCGAGCGCGTAACCGTGCAGTCCCTGGAAATCGTGCGTGTCGATGCCGAGCGTAATCTGCTGCTGGTCAAGGGTGCAGTGCCCGGTGCCACTGGTGGTGACGTTGTCGTGCGTCCGGCCGCCAAGGCTCGCGGGTAAGGGGGAGTTCACATGCAATTGAATGTAAATGGCGCACAGGCCATCGAAGTCTCCGAGCAAACCTTTGGTGGTGAGTTCAATGAGACGCTGGTGCACCAGGCAGTCGTCGCCTATATGGCTGGCGGTCGTCAGGGCAGCAAGCAGCAGAAGACTCGCTCCGATGTCTCGGGTGGCGGTAAGCGTCCCTGGCGTCAAAAAGGTACTGGTCGTGCTCGCGCGGGTACCTCGCGTGGTCCGATCTGGCGTGGCGGTGGCGTGACTTTCGCTGCTCGTCCGCAGAGCCATGAGCAGAAGCTCAACAAGAAGATGTACCGCGCTGCGCTGCGTTCCATTCTTTCTGAATTGGTTCGTTCCGAGCGTCTGGTCGTCGTTGAAGATTTCGCCGTCGACAGTCCTAAGACCAAGCTGCTTGCTAGCAAGCTGACCGGCATGGGTCTAAATGACGTGCTGATCGTTTCCGATGCTGTCGATCAGAACCTGTATCTGGCGGCTCGCAACCTGCCGCACGTCGATGTTCGTGACGTTCAAGGTTCCGATCCAGTCAGCCTGATCGCCTACGACAAGGTGTTGATCACCGTGTCGGCTGTGAAGAAATTCGAGGAGCTGCTGGGATGAACCAGGAACGCGTATTCAAAGTCCTGCTTGGTCCGCACGTCTCCGAGAAGGCAACCATGCTGGCTGACAGCAAGAGCCAGTTCGTTTTCAAGGTTGCTACTGATGCAACCAAGCTGGAAATCAAGAAGGCCGTCGAAAGCCTGTTCAACGTGAAAGTCGCCAAGGTCAGCACCCTGAATGTTCAGGGCAAGACCAAGCGTACTGCTCGCGGTCTGGGCAAGCGTAACGACTGGAAGAAGGCGTACATCGCACTTCAGCCGGGCCAGGATCTCGATTTCTCCAGCAATGCTGAGTAAGGAAGGGGTGCATCATGGCAATCGTTAAATGCAAGCCGACTTCCGCAGGCCGCCGTTTTGTGGTCAAAGTGGTCGGTCAGGAGCTGCACAAAGGCGCTCCTTATGCTCCGCTGCTTGAGAAGAAGTCGAAGTCTGGCGGTCGTAACAACAACGGTCGTATCACTACGCGTCACATCGGTGGTGGTCATAAGCAGCATTACCGTCTGGTCGATTTTCGTCGTAACAAGGATGGCATCCCAGCCGTCGTTGAGCGCGTCGAATACGATCCGAACCGCACTGCGCACATCGCGCTGCTGAAGTACGCGGACGGTGAGCGCCGTTACATCATCGCGCCGAAGGGTGTGAGTGCTGGCGATCAGCTGCTGTCCGGCGTCAACGCGCCGATCAAGGCTGGTAACAGCCTGCCGCTGCGCAACATTCCGCTGGGTTCCACCGTTCACGGTGTCGAGCTCAAGCCGGGCAAGGGTGCTCAGATCGCTCGCTCCGCTGGTGCTTCGGCTCAGTTGGTCGCGCGTGAAGGTGCTTATGTAACGCTGCGTCTTCGCTCCGGCGAGATGCGTAAAGTGCTGGCCGAATGCCGCGCGACCCTGGGCGAAGTCTCGAACTCCGAGCACAGCCTGCGTTCGCTGGGTAAAGCGGGTGCCAAGCGCTGGCGCGGCGTTCGCCCGACCGTTCGCGGTGTGGCAATGAACCCGGTCGATCACCCCCACGGTGGTGGTGAGGGTCGTACCTCCGGTGGTCGTCATCCGGTGTCGCCATGGGGCCTCCCGACTAAGGGCGCGAAGACTCGCTCTAACAAGCGCACCGATAACATGATCGTCCGTCGTCGCAAGTAACTAGAGGGATACGACAGTGCCGCGTTCTCTGAAAAAAGGTCCTTTTATCGATCTTCACCTATTGAAGAAGGTCGAAGTGGCGATGGAAAAGAACGATCGCAAGCCAGTTAAAACCTGGTCGCGTCGTTCCATGATCCTGCCGCAAATGGTCGGTCTGACCATCGCTGTGCATAACGGTCGTCAACATGTTCCCGTTCTCGTGAGCGAAGACATGGTCGGCCACAAACTCGGCGAGTTCGCTGGTACCCGCACTTATCGCGGGCACGTAGCGGACAAGAAAGGCAAGCGCTAAGGGGTAAGGAAAGATGGAAGTAGCCGCTAAGTTGTCGGGCGCTCGCATCTCCGCCCAGAAAGCCCGCCTGGTCGCCGACCAGATCCGCGGGAAGAAGGTGGGCGAAGCGCTCAACCTGCTGGCTTTCAGTAGTAAGAAAGCCGCCGAGATCATGAAGAAAGTGCTGGAGTCGGCCGTGGCCAACGCCGAGCACAACGAAGGCGCTGACGTGGACGACCTGAAGGTTTCCACCGTCTTCGTCAACGAAGGGCGTTCGCTTAAGCGCATCATGCCGCGTGCCAAAGGCCGCGCTGATCGCATCGTCAAGCGGTCTTGCCATATCACTGTCAAGGTTGCGGACAAGTAACGGAGTCGATCAGATGGGTCAGAAAGTACATCCCACTGGCATTCGCCTGGGAATCGTCAAGGAGCACACCTCCGTCTGGTACGCAGACGGTCGTACGTACGCCGATTATCTGCTTGCAGATCTGAACGTGCGTGAGTATCTCCAAGACAAATTAAAAAGCGCGTCCGTAAGCCGTATCGATATCCATCGTCCGGCTCAGACAGCACGCATCACCATCCACACCGCTCGTCCCGGCATCGTGATTGGCAAGAAAGGTGAGGATGTTGAGAAGCTGCGTCAGGACCTGACCAAGCAAATGGGTGTGCCTGTGCACATCAACATCGAAGAAATCCGCAAGCCGGAACTCGATGCAATGCTGGTAGCACAGAACGTCGCTCAGCAGCTGGAGCGTCGCGTGATGTTCCGTCGCGCCATGAAGCGCGCGGTACAGAACGCGATCCGCATTGGTGCCAAAGGCATCAAGATCCAGGTGAGCGGTCGTCTGGGTGGGGCTGAAATCGCCCGTACGGAATGGTATCGGGAAGGTCGTGTGCCGCTGCATACCCTGCGTGCCGATATCGACTACAACACCTACGAAGCACACACCACTTACGGTGTGATCGGCGTCAAGGTCTGGATCTTCAAGGGTGAGGTCATCGGTGGCCGCCACGAAGAGCTCAAGCCGCAAGCGCCTGCGCCTCGTAAAAAAGCTGCCAAGTAAGGAGTACGCCAAATGTTGCAACCAAAGCGTACAAAATTCCGCAAGCAGATGACCGGTCACAACCGTGGCCTGGCTCAGCGCGGTAGCAAAGTCAGCTTCGGCGAGTTCGCTCTGAAGTCTGTCGCTCGTGGTCGTCTTACCGCGCGCCAGATCGAGTCCGCACGTCGTGCGTTGACCCGTCACGTGAAGCGTGGCGGCAAAATCTGGATCCGCGTATTCCCCGACAAGCCTGTCACCAAGAAGCCTCTGGAAGTCCGGATGGGTAAAGGTAAGGGTAACGTCGAGTACTGGGTAGCCCAGATTCAACCGGGTAAGGTGCTCTACGAGATCGAGGGTGTTTCCGAAGAGCTGGCGCGTGAGGCATTCGCCCTGGCTGCTGCAAAGCTGCCGCTCGCCACCTCCTTTGTTAAGCGGACGGTGATGTGATGAAAGCGAATGAGCTTCGTGAAAAATCCGCTCAGCAGCTGAACGAGCAACTGCTCGAGCTGCTGCGCGACCAGTTCAATCTGCGTATGCAGAAAGCAACTGGCCAGTTGGGGCAGTCTCACCTGCTCTCGCAAGTCAAGCGCGACATCGCTCGTGTCAAGACTGTGCTCAACCAGCAGGCAGGTAAGTGATCATGGCTGAAGTTGAAAAAACTGTCCGTACGCTGACTGGCCGCGTCGTCAGCGACAAGATGGACAAAAGCATCACCGTTCTGATCGAGCGTCGCGTCAAGCACCCGATCTACGGTAAATACGTGAAGCGTTCGACCAAACTGCACGCCCACGACGAAACCAACCAGTGCCGTATCGGCGACAAGGTCACTATCCGCGAGACTCGTCCGCTGGCGAAGACCAAGTGCTGGATGTTGGTTGATGTCGTTGAACGTGCCGTCGAAGTATAAGGGCTAGGGGTCGGAGAAATTATATGATTCAGACTCAATCAATGCTCGATGTGGCGGATAACAGTGGCGCTCGTCGCGTCATGTGTATCAAGGTCCTCGGCGGTTCGCACCGCCGTTACGCCGGCATCGGCGACATCATCAAGGTTACCGTCAAGGAAGCGATTCCGCGTGGCAAGGTCAAAAAAGGCCAGGTAATGACTGCTGTCGTGGTCCGTACCCGTCACGGTGTTCGTCGTCCGGACGGCTCCATCATTCGCTTCGATGGCAACGCTGCTGTTCTGTTGAACAACAAGCAGGAGCCTATTGGCACCCGTATTTTCGGGCCAGTGACGCGTGAGCTTCGTTCCGAGAAGTTCATGAAGATCGTCTCGCTCGCGCCTGAAGTGCTGTAAGGAGAAGCCGCATGCAAAAGATTCGTCGCAACGACGAGATCATCGTCATCGCCGGCAAAGACAAGGGTAAGCGCGGTAAGGTGCTCCGGGTTCTCGCTGACGACCGTCTGGTCGTCGGTGGTATCAACCTCGTGAAGCGTCATACCAAGCCGAACCCGATGTCGGGCGTCCAAGGCGGTATCGTCGAAAAAGAGGCGCCTCTGCACGCCTCTAACGTCGCTATTTTCAACGGCGAAACCAACAAGGCTGATCGCGTTGGCTTCAAAGTAGAAGACGGCAAGAAAATTCGTGTCTTCAAGTCGACCCAAAAGCCGGTTGAAGCTTGAGACTGCTAGGTAGATAACCATGGCACGACTAAAAGAAGTTTACCGGAAGCAAATCGCTCCCAAGCTGAAGGAAGAGCTTCAGCTGGGTAACGTGATGGAAGTTCCGCGCATCACCAAAATCACCCTTAACATGGGTATTGGCGAAGCGATCGGTGACAAGAAGATCATCGACAACGCAGTTGCCGACCTGGAAAAGATCACCGGCCAAAAGGTCGTCGTGACTCACGCTCGCAAATCCATCGCCGGCTTTAAAGTCCGCGAGGGTTGGCCGATCGGCGTCAAGGTGACCCTGCGCAGCGATCGTATGTACGAATTCCTGGATCGCCTGCTATCGATCTCCCTGCCTCGGGTGCGCGACTTCCGCGGCCTGAATGCCAAATCCTTTGACGGACGCGGCAACTACAGCATGGGCGTGAAAGAGCAGATCATTTTTCCGGAAATCGATTACGACAAGATCGATGCCCTGCGTGGTCTGGACATCACGCTGACCACTACTGCTCGAACGGATGAAGAAGGTCGTGCGCTGCTGCGCGCCTTTAACTTCCCGTTCCGTAACTAACTGGAGTAGGAAATGGCTAAGCAAAGCATGAAGAACCGCGAGCTGAAGCGTCAGCAGACGGTTGCCAAGTACGCTCAGAAGCGTGCTGCGCTGAAAGCTGTCATCGCTAATCCCGAGTCGTCTCCAGAGGCGCGTTGGGAAGCTCAGGTTGCGCTGCAGAAGCAGCCGCGTGACGCCAGCGCTTCGCGCCTGCGTAACCGTTGCCGCTTGACTGGTCGCCCGCATGGTGTTTATCGCAAGTTCGGTCTTGCGCGCAACATGCTGCGCCAAGCTGCAATGCGTGGCGATGTACCGGGCCTGGTGAAAGCCAGCTGGTAACAAGCGCTCCGGCAGCGATGTCGGAGCCGCAGTTGTCGAATCAAGCCCCTTATGGGGCTTGATTCGTTTCTGAACTGTCTCTAGAATGTCCGGCTCGCCCGAGCCACGCCTTCAGGGTCCGCTCATCGAGCAGGCGACGCGAGCCCTAGCGGGCTTATTTTTTTGAATTAGGAGCCAAGAGCCCATGAGTATGCAGGACCCGTTAGCGGACATGCTAACTCGTATCCGTAATGCCCAGATGGCCGAAAAGTCCGTCGTAAGCATGCCGTCTTCCACTTTGAA
>DPSI01000599.1 GCA_003527165.1 Pseudomonas sp. | reverse complement strand
TCAACAACCGTGACTGGCCAGTGGCGTCCGCCTTGGCGGTGGTGATGCTGGTGATCCTGCTGGTGCCGATCATTCTATTCAACCGCAACCAGGCGAAAGCGTTGGAGGGCAAGCTATGACCCAGCCCAAATGCGGCCTGTGCTGCTCAACCGGCTTTTCATCTCGAAGCCTAGCGAAGGCGTTGGAGGGCATGCTATGAAGCGCTACAGCTTTTCCAACCTGATCCTGGTGCTCGGGCTGCTGTTCATCTATTTGCCCATGGTGCTGCTGGTCATCTATTCGTTCAACGCCTCACGGCTGGTGACGGTGTGGGGCGGCTGGTCGCTGAAGTGGTACGCCGGCCTGCTGGAAAATAGTCAGTTGATGGGGGCGGTGATGCGCTCGCTGGAAATCGCCTTCTACACGGCGGTGACCGCGGTGGCGCTGGGTACCATGGCAGCGTTCGTGCTGACCCGGATTCCCAACTTCCGTGGCCGTACGCTGTTCGGTGGTCTGGTTACGGCGCCGTTGGTCATGCCTGAAGTGATCACGGGTCTATCGTTGCTGTTGTTGTTTGTGGCGATGGCGCAATTGATCGGCTGGCCGGCACAACGGGGTATCGCGACCATCTGGATCGCGCATACTACCTTCTGCTCGGCTTATGTCGCGGTGGTGGTGATGGCGCGGCTGCGCGAACTCGACCAGTCCATCGAGGAAGCGGCGATGGACCTCGGCGCGCGGCCCTGGAAAGTGTTCTTTCTGATCACCATGCCGATGATTGCGCCGTCACTGGCGGCCGGCGGCATGCTCTCGTTCGCCCTGTCGCTGGATGACCTGGTGCTCGCCAGTTTCGTTTCCGGTCCGGGCTCGACCACGCTGCCGATGGAGATCTTCTCCGCCGTGCGTCTGGGCGTGAAGCCGGAAATCAACGCGGTAGCCAGTCTGATCCTGCTAGTGGTGTCGCTCGCGACCTTCATCGCCTGGTACGTCAGCCGTCGTGCCGAGAAACGCCGCGTTCGCTCCATGCGTCAGGCCATGGATGAAACCAGTACGCAAAACTGGCGTCCGGCGGCCACCAACACGGTGGCGGCGCCGCCATCGGCGCATAGCTGACGCACAGGATATCCGGCGCGCCTGGGCGATAGCATGGCGCGCCGGCCTGGTTCAGGTGGGGGCGCTCAGCGCAATGCCGGCACTTGACCCATTGCGGCCGTGACCGTCCAGCACGTATCACCGGATTCAAAAGCGTCATCGGCTCGTAGCGCCGTGTTTCTCGGCATCGAGGCGGGTTGCTCGACGGCGATGGGCACCGCCGGATGCTCGGTCTGATTCGTGCCGCTTACCTCGAATTGCCGGCAAAGGTCGAGCAGATGCCCGGCCAGCCGCTCCAGGCGCTGACTGTCCGCCGACACCCCCGCCGCATCGCCAGTGGATTGCGCGGCAATGCCACGAATCTGCTCGACGAGCCGACTCAGTTCGTTTGCGCTGGCTAGCTGCTCGCGGGTCGAGACGCCGATGTCCTGAACGGCTTCCATGGACCGATCGATCTCTCGCAACAGCTGGGCAATCTGCTCGGTGTGGCCGACACAGCGCTCGACGCCTTCCTTGCTTTGGGCCATGGCCTGAACCGCGTTGGCTGAACGTTCCTGCAGCTGGCCGGTCATGCTCTGGATTTCTTCCGTGG
Source organism: Pseudomonas sp. (assembly GCA_003527165.1). Taxonomy (GTDB): domain Bacteria; phylum Pseudomonadota; class Gammaproteobacteria; order Pseudomonadales; family Pseudomonadaceae; genus Stutzerimonas. The sequence goes on along the minus strand of DPSI01000599.1, from coordinate 5,942 downwards.
CCTGCTGGGTGCGATGGGCAAGCTGGCGTACCTCATCGGCGACGACGGCAAAACCACGGCCATGGGCGCCGGCCCGGGCGGCTTCGATGGCGGCGTTGAGGGCCAGCAAATTGGTCTGCGCAGCGACGGCATGGATGACATCGAGCACCCGGCTGATGTGCTGCGTATCGGTCGCCAGGGCGTGTACGACATCGCTGCAGAGGCCGATTTCGTTGGCCAGCTCACCGACCCCGGCCTGGGCAGCGCCTACTGCGGTGATGCCGGCCGCGACGTCGCTGTCGGCCTTACGTGCGCTTTGCGCAGCCCGTTCGGTCTCCTCGGACACCTGCGTCACCGCAGCATTAAGCTGCTCGACGGTATGGCCCATCTGATCGGTACTGTCCCGCAAGGCTTCGGCGCCCAAATTCAGGCGACAGGTGGTTTGCGCCAGGTGGCCGCTGGTGTCGTGCAGCTCGGCTCCGGCATCAACGACACGGCTGACCAGCCCGTCAAGTTTGCCGAGAAGCTGATTGAAACGCTGCGCCGAATCATCGGTTGCCTCGCTGCGGTAACTGAGGTCGATCGGGCGACCTTCGCGCAGCAGGTGTGCCGAGGTCTGCTGCAGATGTTCGCCGATTGTCGCGTCACGAGCGCCATGACGGGCTAGCACCACCAGAATCATGCTTTCGACCACCACGTAACCTGCATGCACCAGAATCACCGGCCAGCCGGCATCGGCATGGACCAGGCGTATGGTTTCTCCGCTCTGCTGTAACAGGAAAAAGCCAACGTGATGGAGGGCGATCACCGAGGCAGCCACCAGAATCGGCAGCCAATCGCGGTAATACACCAGAATTGCCAACAGCACGAAGATGCCGAAGTGCATTTCGATCATGCCGTGGCTCTGCTGGATGTGCAGCGCGGAAAGCACCATGAATCCGGCGCCGATCAGGCAACGATAAGCGCGAGTGCCGCCGATCAGCGTTCGGAGCACGCTCATGGTGATGGCCGTGCCACCGCCGACGATCAGGGAAAGGGCGAGCGTATCCTTCCAGAAGGACAGGCCAATGGCATAGACCGCCATCGTCCAGAGTACGCCGAGCATGATGCGGTCGGCTTGCAGATGGAATTTGTTGGCCATGGTACGGTCCGTGTTGTTATGTCCAATGACCATCAGTTTTATCCAGTTCACTGCAAATGTCTACGAATAGACGGTATATCCTCACTCATTCAGCGGTTATGTCTTTTCCCAATCACAGAAGCAGGCCACCGCCAGGGAGTGCGTCGCGCGCACTTCGCGGCCAGCCAGCACGGCCTCGAGAATGGGCTCGACGAAGCTGTTGTCCGAGCTGCATACGGCGCCTTCACTGTAGGGGCCGATATAGGCGAGTCGGCCCTGGGTGTCCCAGATAGCCACCGCCGGGCTGGCCGGCAGCTGGTCGGCACCAGCGAGATTGTCGAGCGGTTTCAGCGCTGCCAGTTGCTGTGGCAGGCGTCCGGTGCTGCCAGGTTTCTGTACCGCATAGAACTCGGCTCCGGCGCCGGCAAAGCGCTTCAGTAGTTCCTCCAGATGCTGCTGGTTGCCGACGTTGCAGGGGCAGCCCGGATCCCAGAAATGCACGAAGCGCACCGGGCCAGGGCCCTGCAACTCGGCTGGCAGCTGCAGCGCATCGCCGGAGAACAGCTCGGCGCGCTCGCCTTCGAAGGTGCGCAGATAGCGCGCTTCGAACCACCAGAAGGCCGCCAGCATGGCGCCGCCCCAGAGCAGGGCGATGAGCGCTGCGATCAGATATTTGTGGCGTACGGACATGGTGGCCTTCTTCGATGAGGGCGTCAGCTTGCCACGTCGCGCTGAAGAGCTGAATATCGCGTTCAATTCGAGCAAGAAAAGCTGTCATGTCCTCGCGAATCGATCCCGACGCCCTGCGCGCGCAGCTGGGGCCTCTCAGCCATGGTGCCGAGCTCACCGCCGAGGCACGCTTCTACCAGGCCCATTACGGTCTGGATCTGCCCCACCAGCGCAACGTCCGGCGGCACCTGGGCTGCTTTTCAGTACAGGGTTACAAGGTCGCCGCACAGGTCTGGTGTCCTGAGCAACCGGTGGCGACGCTGCTGATTCTGCATGGCTATTACGACCATATGGGCCTCTACCGGCATGCGGTGGACTGGGGCCTGCAAATGGGCTTCGCCGTGCTCGCCTGTGATCTGCCTGGGCATGGTCTGTCCAGCGGGCCGCGCGCCAGCATCAATGAGTTCGATGAATATCAGGCGGTTTTGCAGGGGCTGCTGCACGAAGCCGCCGAGCTGAACCTGCCGCGGCCCTGGCATCTATTGGGGCAGAGCACCGGGGGCGCAATTGTGCTGGATTATCTGCTCAGCCACCCCGAGCATCCGCAGTTGGGCCGCGGCATCCTGTTGGCACCCCTGGTGCGGCCGTGCGCCTGGGGTTGGTCCAGGTTTAGCTACGAGGTGGTGCGCCACTTCGTCAAGCAGATCCCGCGACGCTACAGCGAGAACTCGGGAGATCCGGCGTTTCTCGAGTTCATCCGGTCCAACGACCCGCTGCAGCCGGACATACTGCCGGCCGCCTGGGTCGGCGCGCTGTCGCGCTGGATCCCCCGTATCGAGGGTACAGCGCGCAGCCCGCACAGTCCGATCATCGTTCAGGGGGAGGCCGACATGACGGTGGACTGGCAACACAACCTTCCGTTACTCGAGCGCAAGTTCACTGCGCCGGAAATTCTTCGCCTCCCCGACGCGCGCCATCATCTGGTCAACGAGCATGAAGCGCTGCGCGCAGCGTATTTCGATTTCCTCAGCGAGCGGCTGAAGTAGAGCCAAGCCTGCCCGGAGCGACCGCGCCTGCCTGGACCTCGGCACCGCTCATACCGACCGCCAGGCCGGCACGCAGGGCTTGCAGGGCGGCCTTGTAGTAGCGCTGGCCTGCGTCCGATTGGGCGAACTGGACGAATTCCTCCAGTTCGGCATCGGAGAGGTCGCGATAGATATACAGCAAGGTATTGTCCAGGTCGCTCTCGACCTGTTGCTGCAAGCGTTCGCGCTGGCTGTCCAGCAGGCCCTGAGCCTGGTCGCCGCCGAGTAGGCCGGGAATCATCTGGCTAAGACTGTCGGCTGCGACTCCTGCCAGCGCCAGGCTGACTTCGGCGCCGGCTTCGGCCGCCGGCAACGCCTGGGCCAGGTGGCGGATCAACAATTGCCGGTTGCTGCCGGCCTCCATCCGTGGCAGACCATTCTCGTAGCGAGCCAGCTGCTCGCTGCGACCGGCCAGTGTCTCGGCTGCGACCACCTTCTGGCCCAGTGGCGACTGGAAGAAGTCCAGCGCGGGTTTGGGGTCCGGCAAGTTCTGCCGCAGCGCCAACTGGGCGCGCTGGTCAATGGCATCGACGGCAAAGCGTCGGTTGCTGTTGGTCACCAATGCCTGATAAACCGCCGGCGGCAGGCTGCTCTTGTAACGCTGCTGGGCGGCTATCAGGGCATCGGAAAAATTGGCGCGTTGTTCCGTCCAGCCCGCAGCCTCATAAAGTTCATCGTAGCTATCGGCCAGGGTGCTCAGGCTGAAGGCGAGTAATACACAAGCAATAAGGGCGCGCATGGAAGCTCCTCTGTGGCGGGCGGTTTATTTTCGGCGCCGCGACACGAGCTTGTCGAGGCGTGAAAGCACTGCTGCTAGACTCAGCCGCTGTTTCCGCGCGGGCTCACCGGGCCGCAAGGAAACGTCATCCGACCCATTGGAGACACTTCCTTGCCGTTCTCTATGATCATCGACGACCTGGCCGTGCGCGGCTGGTCGTTGCAGAGTTCCTTCCTTTCCAATGATGTGACCCAGAAGTTGGCCGACGAGTGCCGCAGACGCTATGCCGAAGGTGCGCTGGCACCGGCCGGCGTCGGCCGAGGCGAGGAGCAGGCGGTGCGCGAAGGCATTCGCGGCGACCATATCCACTGGCTGGAAGAAGGGCAGGCCGAGGTCTGCGACGCGTATCTGGCGTTAATGGACGAGTTGCGGCAGACGCTCAACCGCGAGCTGTTTCTCGGCTTGGAAGAATTCGAGTGCCACTTCGCTCTCTATCCGCCCGGCGCCTTCTATCAGACCCATCTGGATCGCTTCCGTGATGATGACAGCCGTTGCGTCAGCGCAGTGCTTTACCTGAATCCTGACTGGCAACCAGTCGATGGTGGCGAGCTGCGCATGCACTTCAGCGATGGCTCGACCCTCGATATCGCGCCGCTGGCCGGCGACCTGCTGATGTTTCTCTCCGCTGATTTTCCGCACGAAGTGCTGGTCACCCAGACCGACCGGCTGTCGCTGACCGGCTGGTTTCGCCGACGCCCGGTGGACGTGTTGGCGCTCTGAAACGCGACCGATTCGAGGCACCTATAAAAAAGCCCGGCACAGGGCCGGGCTAAAGGTAAAAAAGCGTGCGGTCGGTGCGGTTACATCCCGAGCAGATTAGGCAGGCCGAGGGAGATTGCCGGCACGTAGGTGATGATCATCAGGAAGCTCAGCAGCAGCGCCAACCACGGCAGGACTGCACGAATCACCTGAGTCACCGGCATACCGGTCACGGCCGAAGCGACGAACAGGTTCAGCCCCACCGGCGGGGTGATCAGACCGATCTCCATGTTCACCACCATGATGATGCCCAGATGTATCGGGTCGATGCCCAGCTGCACGGCGATCGGGAACAGGATCGGTGCCAGGATCAGGATGATCGCCGATGGCTCCATGAACGCACCAGCCACCAGCAGCACGATGTTCACCACCAGCAAAAACATCCAGGGCTGCAGCCCGGCCTCGAGCACCATCGCAGTGATCTGTTGCGGGATCTGCTCGGTGGTCAACACGTGCGCGAAGAGCATGGCGTTGGCGATGATGAACATCAGCATGATGGTCAGCTTGCCCGACTCCAGCAGTACTTTCGGGCAGTCGCGGAAGGTGATGTCCTTGTATACGAACAGGGCGATGAAGGCGGAATACACCGCTGCCACGGCCGCCGCTTCGGTCGGAGTGAACATACCCGAGTAGATGCCGCCCAGGATGATCACCATCAGCAGCAGGCCCCACAGCGCTTTGCGTGCCGAAGACAGCCATTGGCGCAAGGTCGCGCGCGGCATGGCCGGCAGGTTCTTTTTCACCGCGACGATGTAGATCGCGACCATCAGCCCGACGCCTAGGAGAAGGCCCGGCACCACACCAGCCATGAACAGCTTGCCCACCGAGGTTTCGGTCGCGGCGGCGTAGACCACCATCACGATCGATGGCGGGATCAGGATGCCCAGGGTACCGGCGTTACAGACGATGCCGGCACCGAAGGCCTGCGGGTAGCCGGAACGGACCATGCCGGCGATGGCGATGGAGCCCACTGCGGCCACTGTTGCCGGCGACGAGCCGGACAGGGCGGCGAACAGCATGCACGCCAGCACCGCACCGATGGCCAGACCACCGCGGATGTGGCCAACCGTGGCATTGGCGAAGTCGATCAGACGCTTGGCGACGCCGCCGGTGGTCATGAAGGCGCCGGCCAGCAGGAAGAACGGAATCGCCAGCAAGGTGTAATGCTCGGAGGTTTCGAACAGCTTGATCGCCAGCGAGCGCACCGAGTCGGGGCTGAAGAAGAAAATGGTCAGCGAACCGGCCAGACCGAGTGAAATGGCCACCGGCACGCCGATGAACATCAGCGCGAAAAGCGCCAGGAAGAGGAACAGGATAGTCATTACTTCGGCTCCTCTTCACCGAGCCTGGCCGCTTCGGCAGCCTCGTCGGCCAGTCCCAGCCCGGTTTGCTCGTTGCGCAGGATGCGCACCAGAATTTCGACGAAACGGATGAACACCATGGCAAAGCCGATTGGCACAATCATGCCAATATGCCATTGCTTGATGCCGAAATGGCCCAGGTCCTCAGCGCCGATGTTGGCGGTGAACAATGCCTGGATCCACTCATAGCT
>DPSI01000087.1 GCA_003527165.1 Pseudomonas sp. | reverse complement strand
TGGTCGAGACCTGCAAGCAGTACATGCAGCACGAACGCAACACCCTGGAACAGGTCGTTAATGCCCGCAACGCTGTCTCCAGTGCGCGCGAACAGGGCGATTTAGGCGCTCTAGGGCAGGCTGAAACCGGGCTGCGTGCCGGTCTGGGGCGCCTGTTCGCACTGGCTGAAAACTATCCCGAACTGCGCGCCAACGAGAACTTCCGACATTTGCAGCAGCGCATCAGCGGATTGGAGACCGGCATCGCCGACCGCCGTGAGCTTTATAACGAGTCGGTCAACCTGAACAACGTGCGCATCGAGCAGTTTCCCGATGTGTTGCTGGCAGGTGCCTTTGGCTTCCAACAGGCCGAATTGCTGCAGTTCAGCGAGGCGGAGAGGGCCGACGTCGACCTCAAGCCGCTGTTCGGCTGAGCGGGTCCAGCTGATGCTGTTCGTCGGTGTGGCGGTCGGCATGTGTCTGGTGGGTGGCTGGCTATGGGGCAGTCGCTGGGCGAAGCTGCGTCACCTGCTGGATACGCCTACCTCGAAGATTCGCTCGGCGGCGCAAGGCTACGTCGAACTCACCGGGGTGCTGCGAGACCTGCCTGACGCGCCACCGCTGCGAGGGCCGCTGACGGCCAAACCCTGCCTTTGGTGGCGCTACCGTATCGAGGAGCTTCGGTCGTCCGGCGGTAAGCACAGCAGTTGGCGTGTCATCGAGCAGGGAAGCAGCGACAACCTGTTGTGTCTGTGTGATGCGACCGGAGGCTGCTTGATCGATCCCCGAGGGGCCGAGGTGGTGCCAGCGCGGCGCGATAGATGGACTGGCGATCGACGCCACCCCAGAGGGCTGCCGTCCGGCGGCATGCTCGCCTGGCTAGCGGCTAGCCGTCGCTATCGCTACACCGAGGAGCGGCTGCACGCCGATGAGCCGCTTTATGCGATCGGTGATTTTCGTAGCGCAGGCGGTGGTCGGCAGGGGTTCGATTTCCAGGCCGCCCAGGGCCAGGTGGTACGGGAGTGGAAAGAAAACTATGCCGGCTTGTTGCAGCGTTTCGACAACAATCGCGATGGCCAGCTCGACCAAGTCGAGTGGGATCGCGTGCGTCTCGCAGCAGGTCTCGAAGCCGAGCAGCGCCATCGCCTCGCCAGTGCACAGCGGGCGCAGCACCGACTAATACGACCCGGCGAAGGTCTGCCGTTTGTGCTGTCCAGTCACGGCGAGGAAGTTCTCGTACGGCGCTACCGCTGGCATGCGGTTGGAGGCGCTGTGTTGTGCCTTCTCGGGGCGACCATTCTGGCGTCCCGGTTGGTTGGATGAGAGCAACAGATATCATCAAGCCCCGATGCAAGGTGCCTTGAGCGTCGCTCTTGCCGGCAATCGGATGAGCAACGCGGCGAATTTGTCGCCCCCATCACGCAACCGTGTCTGCTTCCGGGCGTGCTACGTGAGTCTGTTGGCAACGGCTTGCCGCAGCAGATCGCCCGGCGCCGTGACCGTGGTGATCGTTCATGTAGTGAACTGGCTGCTCATAAAGTTGTTGGCTAAGTGCTGTCTTGTCGTTGCCGGCGAGATATCAGCTTCGATTTTCTGCGATCCAGATGGTGTGCCGAGTGCCGAGGTCGCCATGGGCGAATACTTGGACCTCCTCGGCCTTGAAACCCGACTTGATCAGCCGCTGAGAGAATGTGCGGTCGGCGCTGGCCGACCACACCGCGAGTATGCCTTTGGGGCGGAGCGCGCGGGCACAGGCGTCGAGGCCGGTCGATGAATACAGCCAGCTGTTGCTCTTGCGGGTCAGTCCTTCGGGGCCGTTGTCCACATCCAGCAGGATTGCGTCGAAGCCTTGCGGCTCGTCCCGGAGGATATCGGCGACATCGCTGCGGAGCACGCGGGTGCGTGGATCGTTGATTGGCATGCCGGCCTTTTCGCCAAGTGGGCCGCGATTCCACTCGATCACCCCGGGTACCAGCTCGGCGACCTGAACCTCGGCGTCGCCGCCTAGGTGCTTGAGCGCCGAGGCAAGGGTGAATCCCATGCCCAGCCCACCGATCAGCACGCGGGGGCTTGGACGCTGCGCAATTCTTTTGCAAGGGATCGCCGCCAGCGCATCCTCCGAGCCGTGCATTCGGGTATTCATCAGCTGGTTGCCGTTGCCACCCTGGATCTTGATGACGAAATCATCACCATAGGTAAACAGGCAAAGCGCGCCACCGTCATCAGGTATGGCTGCGGTGTCGATCAGTACAAAACGCTTCATGCGCATCGCTCATGGCTGGCAGGGGGGGCACAACGCTACCGGCACGGTGCGATGAGTGCCCGTGTTACAGCGGTTCGGAGTTGAAACTGTGTTCGAAACGCAGGGATTGGTGCAACAGCGTGACCAGCTCTGAAGCCGGCAGTGGCTTGCTGTAGTAGTACCCCTGGCCTTCGTTGCAACCTTCGTCGATGAGATACCGTTCCTGCTCGGCGGTTTCCACGCCCTCGGCGATTACTAGCATGCCAAGGCTCTTGCCTAGCTGAATGATGGCCCTGACGATGGTTGTATCGCCTTGATCTGCAGCCATGTCGCGGACGAAGCTTTTGTCGATCTTGATCTTGTCCAGCGGCAGGCTTTTCAGGTAGCTGAGCGAGGAATAGCCGGTACCGAAGTCGTCGATTGCAATCAGTGCACCGGAACGGCGCAGACTGTGCAGGTTGTGAGTGGCGGCGGCGATGTCTTCCATCAGCCCCGTTTCGGTCACCTCGAGCTCCAGCGTCTCGGGCGGCAGTTGATGAGTGCTGAGCAGGTTGCTGATCATCCCTGGCAGCTCGGCGTGGTGCAATTGCACCGTGGACAGATTGACCGCCATGCGCAGGTCGCTGAACCCTTGCTGATGCCATTCTCTCAGCTGCCGGCAGGCCTGATCCAGCACCCACTTACCGATGGCGATGATCCTGCCGTTCTGCTCGGCGAGGGGAATGAAAATATCTGGTGGGACCAGTTTGCCGCTCGGGTGCGACCAGCGCAGCAGCGCTTCGACACCGGTAATGCGCTTAAGTCGGTAGTCGATCTGCGGTTGATAGACCAGTTGGAACTCACCGCGGTGAAGGGCTTCTGCCAGGTCGTTCTGCAGTTCCCGGCGCGTTCGCATCTGACTGTCGATGCTCGCTACATAGAACTGATAGCGGTTGCGCGAGCGGTTCTTGGCCAATGTCATGGTCTGCTCGGCTTTCTGCAGCAGCTTCTCCGTACTGTCGCCATCTTCCGGATACAGCGTGATGCCGATGGTCGCACGCAAGCGTATGTTCTGCTGATCGAGAACGACTGGCCGTTCCAGATCGTCGAGTATTGTTTGCGCCAGTTCCGCTGCTTCGTAGGGCTGCTCGAAGCCGAACAGCACCAGTACGAACTGGTCGCCACCCAGGCGGGCGAGTGCTCCGACACGCCCGCTCAAGCTGCGCAGGCGCTCGGCCAGCGCAACCAGCATGCGATCACCGTGCTGATAACTGAACTGTTCGTTCACGCCCTTGAAGTCGTCCAGCCCGAGGCAGAGCACAGCCACGCGGCGCTGCAGGCGGTCGGCCTCGCCGAGAATGTTGTCGAGCTGTTGTTGCAGCTGTTGCCGATTTGGCAGGCCGGTGAGCGAGTCGTATTGGGTCATGCGTTGCAGGTCGCTTTCCGCGGCATGGCGCAACTGCATGTTGTGTTCGATGGCGGCGAGCAGGCCGTTGGCGGTTTCGACCCAGAGCCCCAGCTCGTTTCGCTCGTGCCCCTTGGGCATCGGTAATGAGTGCTCGCCGGGGCGGCCTGGATTGATGTGCGAAAGATGTTCGATAAGCTTGGTCAACGGCCGCGTCAGCAACCACTCGTAGATCAGATAAAGCAGTAGGCCCAGGACCAGAGCACGAAGAATGCCAACGACGAAGATCACTACCGAATTGCTGAGAAACTCCGCGCCATAAGGCGCCGTGTCGAGTGTGATTCGAAGATCGCCGTAGTATTCGTTGTAGGGCGGACGACCGATCAACGGGATCGAGAAATCCTGGTCCCGGCCGAGTATCGGGTCGGTCAGCCAACGTGAGGGTAGGGACATGACGGGACGAGATTTGAAGGCCAGAGGCTCGTCTCCTGAATGGCCGATCGACGCCTTGCGAATCGACTCATGCTGAAACAGCCCTTCCATGACTTGTGCTCCCATTTCCCGGTCCAGGCTGTAAATCGCCTGGGTGGAGGGGTCGCGGGTCATGCGCAGGATTCGCTGCGCCTCGGTATTAATTAACTGGCGGGTCTTGTAGACATCGAAAATGATTTGTGCGCAGCTCAGTACCAGCCCAACGGCAAGCGCTGACAGCAGAACGATACGGAGCAATTTCCTCGACAGACTGTTGCGCAATTCGGTCAAAAGGATTTCCTTTTCCAAGCCGGGGCCCAGCGCAAGTATTAGTCGTCATAGATGAGGCGTCAAAGGTAGGGACATGCTTATAAGGCAAAACGTTATCAGAACCCTCAATAGCCTGCAGGGCCTTCCGTCGACGTCTTTTTGCAGGGTCAGTATGCTTAAAAGCATGACTCCAGACAGGCTGGCGGCATAGGAGCGGCTCGTGGTGGCTTAGGTAACGGCGGTTCCTTCCTTCACCTCGCAGCCCTTGATGACCATGCGAATGATGGTGTCTGCGGCGGCGTCATAATCAGCATCGTCGAGCTTGGCTTTGCCCGTCACGGTGGATATCTGCCAGTCGAAATCGGCGTAGGTCTGGGTAGCCGCCCAGATACTGAACATCAGGTGACTGGGATCAACCTTAGCCATCAGTCCCTGATCGATCCAGCTCTGGATACAGGCGACATTGTGGCTGGCCTGGGCATTCAACTGCGCGGCCCGCTCGGCTGGCAGATGTGGCGCGCCATGCATGATCTCGCTTGCGAAAACCTTGGAGGCACAGGCGTGCTCTCGTGAAATTCGGATCTTGGTGCGGATGTAGGCGCGGAGCACATCCGCCGGTTCGCCGGGCTGATTGAACGGTGCAGACGCCCGCAACAGCGGCTCGACGATGCTGTCGAGCACCTCGCGGTAGAGGTTTTCCTTGCTTTTAAAATAGTAGTAGACGTTGGGCTTGGGCAGTCCGGCGCGGTTGGCGATGTCGCTGGTCTTGCTGGCGGCGAAGCCCTTTTCGGCGAACTCTTCGCTGGCAGCGCGCAGGATCAGTTCTTTGTTGCGCTCGCGGATACTGGACATAAGACCTGTTCAATTCACAACCACCCGCCTGGTGGCCTGCCGCGGCATGCTAGCACTGGCTCCCGGATCGCCTCAAGGTAGCCACTCCGATGCGGAATATTGTGAACAAAGTCTAGTCTGTTTGTATTCAAAATATGATGGCCTCTGATACTGTCATGCCCATCAGTTCGGCTTCGTTAGAGTCTTTCGCCTGCCGGTTGCTGGAAGCCGTCGGCCCGCCGAGCGGGTCGTTCAACACAACAAGGAGTTCCCATGAAAGCACTTCTTGCGGCCGCCTTGCTGGCGCTGTCGGTGCCCGTAGTCGCAGAGCAAACCTATGTGGTTGGCGTCGAGCAGGCGGCTTTCATGCCGCACTATGACGGCGATGCGCAAGGCAACTATCGGGGCTTCGCCCGCGAGCTGTTGGACAGCTTTGCCGCGCACAGCGGGGTGCGATTGCTTTACAAGGTACTGCCAGCCGAAGACCTGCTACCTGCGCTGCTAGACGGACGCGTCGATGCCAAGTATCCGGACAACCCCAACTGGTCCGGTGCCGCCAAGCGCGGCTATCGGCTGCAATACAGCCAGGCGGTGGTCAACTATGTAGATGGAGTAATGGTGGCGCCTCGGCGCGCAGGGTTGGGCGTCGATGAGCTCAAGCGGCTGGCGGTGGTCGACGGCTGGACGCCTTGGGGTTACGAAGATCGGATCGCAGCCAGGCAGAGCCTGCTCGTGAGCAGCCGGGATCTGCCGCGCATGGTGCGCCAGGCTCTGCTCAAGGATAGCGATGGCGCCTATTACAACGTGGTGGTCGCGGCACATTACCTGAACAATGTGCGCGCCAAGCCGGGAGCGCTGGTATTCGACCCGGACCTGCCGCATACCCGCAGCACCTACAACCTGTCCACCCTTGGCCATCCCGAAC
>DPSI01000060.1 GCA_003527165.1 Pseudomonas sp. | reverse complement strand
ACCAGACCCAGCGCCAGCAGAAAGAAATTGGGTAGCAGGTCGAGCAGTCCCTGCAGGCGTTCATGGCTCGACAGGTGCCGCGATACCAGGCTGTAGGCGATCAGAATCGAGACGTCGACAAGCGCCCAGATGGTGATCAAGGCCGCGGCCTGGGGCGCGAAGGGCTGTGCGGGAAGGATGAAACCGGGCAGGAAGGCGAGAAAGAACAGGATGTCCTTGGGGTTCGACAGGCCTACCGCCATGGCACGCCAAAAGTAATGGACATGCGATCGTGGTAGTTGCGGCGTCTCGTCATTACCTCCGCATAGCCCGTCCGCGCCGAGCCAGATCAGATAAAGGCCGCCAAGCACCTGGCCCCATTCGAGAATGACCGGCTCCAGGTCCAGCGCCAGGTAGAGCAGCACCAATGCGGCGATCAGCAGGAGCTGGGCGGAGAGCACGCCGCCGAGAATGGTCCAGGCCGGCCAGCTGCGCCGCGCATCGGCAATGACCAGTGCGACGACCGGACCGGGCGAGGCGATGAGCAGGGTGACCGCGGCGGCAAAGGCGAGGTAGGTGGCGTTCATAGTTCGGTCACCAGTTCGAATATGCGCGACTGTTTGCCCAGTTTTTCCGTGTAACAGGGCAGGTTGCAGCTGGCGAAGGTTCGTTGCATCCAGCGATCGCTGCCGTCGAAGCGGGCGGTGAAGGGGCTGCGGGCATGTGCGGTGCGGCGGTTATCGATGATCAGCAGGTCGCCACGGCTTAGCCGTACGGGTTCGACGACTTCCCAGGCGATGCCGCGCAAGGTCTCGAGTGAGCGTTGGGCGCGGTCGCTGTAGGCGACCATGAATTGCGGATCGAAACGGAAAAAGGGCGTATCGGGGTCGCCGTAGAGCACGGTCTGATGCTTGTTGATGGCGATGCGCTGGTTCTTTTCCGTCGCGTCGTAATCGGAGAAAAAGTTGTAGGGCTCGTTGAGGAAGAACGCCTGTTGCTCATAGCTCAGGCGCTCCAGGATGCGATCGACCGAGGCAATGTAGGTGATCGCCTCGGCTGCGGGATCCTGGCGCAGGCAAAGCAGCAGCAGGTAGTCCGGCTGGATGGCGTGAAAGGCGTTCTCGGTATGCAGTTCGAGTTCGGTGTCGAAGCTGTCCGAGGTCGCGGCACGCGATTGCGTCTGCTGCGGGAAGAAGTTGTTGACGATGCAGCCGCCCGATTCCTGCACGTAACCGATCGGCTCGCCCAGCAGGGCGGTAGCTTGCAGCAGCAGCCGTTCGCTGGTGTCGTCCGACTTGCACATGCCGGCACGCGAAACGGGGGTGGAGGGTATGTCTCCTATTTCGGTGCCGTTCAACAGTAGAAACCCGTTCGGATTGCCGAACAGCTTAAAGCCGAGGATCTGCGCGATCTGCTCCTGGTTCAGTCCCCCGTTGCTGATGCTGGCAGCCAAAAGTAGGTCAAAGTCGCGATTGGACATGTCATCCTTCCCTGCGCATTTATACGAGGCGCGCGCCTCTTCTTATGAATCGATGCCATCGCACTGCTGGCCCGGTTGCTGGCGCAGTATTGGTGGGGTTCGGAGGGTTTCAAAATGGAAAAAAGGTCCGCCTGCAATGAGTTTTACTCATGCCGGAGCAGGGCGGCATGACGCTCAGGATCCCGCCCCTATACGCACTGCGCGCCTTCGAGGTTGCGGCGCGGTTCGGTTCGTTCACTCAGGCGGCCGAGAGCCTCTGCATCACTCAGAGCGCAGTCAGCCGACACGTGAAAACGCTGGAAGAAAACCTCGGTTGTCAGCTCTTCGAGCGGCGCGGCTCCCGGCTGGCATTGACCGACACCGGGCGGATGCTGGCCCAGGAATTGAAAGTGGGCTTTCGCACCATCGAAAACGCCTGCGTTGCGGTCAATCGACGGCAGGATGCGCTCAGGCTGAAGGCGCCTTCGACGTTGACCATGCGTTGGTTACTGGGCGCGCTGGAAGACTTCCAGCTGGCGCACCCGCAGAGTCGGGTGCAGCTCACCAGTGCCTGGATGGACCTGGACGCGGTGGACTTTCATAACGAGCCGTTCGACTGCGCGATTCTGCTCGGCCACGGCGGCTTTCCGGCCGACTGGAACCGGGTGAAATTGTTCGATGAGTGGCTGGTGCCGGTGTGCTCACCCGAGGTGCTCGGCAGCACGCGCTGGACGGCGGCTCAGTTGGCCGCAGCCGAGCTGATCCATCCGTCGCGTGACTGTCGCGACTGGCGGCGCTGGCTGCAGCGGGTCGGGCTGATCGATGTTGTCGCCTGGCAGCAGGGTAAGTTGTTCGACACGCTGGAGCTGGGCATTTCCGCCGCCGCGCAGGGGCACGGCGTGTCCATCGGCGACCTGGCGCTGGTCGCTGCCGAGCTGCACAAGGGCGCGCTGGCGCTGCCGTTCGATCAGGCGGTGCGCTCCGGCGACAGTTACTACCTGGTGTGGCCAGCGACCGGTAAAACCCCGGTGACTCTGACAAGAATGAAGGATTATCTACTGGAGCATCTGCCGGACATCGGCAATCGGGGTGTCAGGCTGCTTGACTGAGCGGATCAGTTGCGACGGGCCGCAAGATATTCAGTCATTGCCCCGCCACCCTGGGTAGGGGAAAATGGCGGCCTTTTTCCAGTACACCCCCGCAGGAGATTCAGCGATGCCCAGCCGTCGTGAGCGAGCCAACGCCATCCGTGCCCTCAGCATGGATGCCGTGCAGAAGGCCAACAGCGGCCACCCGGGTGCCCCCATGGGCATGGCGGACATCGCCGAAGTGCTCTGGCGTGACCACCTCAAGCACAGCCCGACCAATCCGCAATGGGCCGACCGTGACCGCTTCGTGCTGTCCAATGGCCACGGCTCGATGCTGATCTATTCGCTGTTGCATCTGACCGGCTACGACCTGTCCATCGAGGATCTGAAGAACTTCCGTCAGCTGCACAGCAAAACTCCGGGCCACCCTGAATTCGGCTACACCGCAGGCGTCGAGACCACCACCGGCCCGCTGGGCCAGGGCCTGGCCAACGCCGTCGGCTTCGCCCTGGCGGAAAAAATCATGGCCGCGCAGTTCAACCGCCCCGGTCATGAGATCGTCGATCACTACACCTACGTGTTCATGGGTGACGGCTGCTTGATGGAAGGAATTTCCCATGAAGTGTGTTCGCTGGCCGGCACCCTGGGGCTGAACAAGCTGATCGGTTTCTACGACGACAACGGTATTTCCATCGATGGCGAAGTCCATGGCTGGTTCACCGACGACACGCCGCGCCGCTTCGAAGCCTACGGCTGGCAAGTGATCCGTAACGTCGATGGTCATGACGCCGACGAAATCCAGATGGCCCTCGAAACCGCGCGCAAGAGCGATCAACCGACATTGATCTGCTGCAAGACCATCATCGGCTTCGGCGCGCCGAACAAGCAGGGCAAGGAAGAATCCCATGGCGCCGCGCTCGGCGACGCGGAAATCGCCCTGACCCGCGAGGCGCTGGGCTGGAAGCACGGCCCGTTCGAAATCCCGGCCGACATCTATGCCGAGTGGGACGCCAAGCAGAAGGGTGCCGACGCTGAAAACGAATGGAACAAGCGCTTCGCCGCGTATGAGTCTGAATTCCCGGCACTGGCTTCTGAGTTCAAGCGCCGCATGGCGGGTGAGCTGCCGGAAGATTTCGCCGAGAAAGCGTCCGCGTTCATCCGCGAAGTCGCCGAGAAGGGCGAAACCATCGCCAGTCGCAAGGCCAGTCAGAACTGCCTGAACGCCTTCGGCCCGCTGTTGCCGGAACTGCTTGGCGGGTCGGCGGACCTGGCCGGTTCCAACCTGACACTGTGGAAGGGCTGCAAGCCGGTGGTCGCCGAGGATGCCTCGGGTAATTATATGTACTACGGCGTTCGCGAATTCGGCATGGCGGCGATCATGAACGGCGTCGCCTTGCACGGCGGCCTGATTCCTTACGGTGCGACCTTCCTGATGTTCATGGAGTACGCCCGCAACGCGGTGCGCATGTCCGCACTGATGAAGCAGCGGGTGATCTACGTCTTCACCCACGACTCCATCGGCCTTGGCGAAGACGGGCCGACCCACCAGCCAATCGAGCAGCTGACCAGCCTGCGCACGACGCCGAACCTGGACACCTGGCGGCCGGCCGACACGGTCGAATCCGCAGTGGCTTGGAAGCATTCGGTCGAGCGCAAGGACGGTCCGAGCGCGCTGATCTTCTCGCGCCAGAACCTGCCGTATCACATCCGCGACAATGAGACCGAGTCGTCCATTGCCAAGGGTGGCTACATCCTCAAGAACTGCGTCGGCGAGCCGGAACTGATCCTCATCGCCACCGGTTCGGAAGTCGGTCTGGCCGTGCAGGCCTATGACAAGCTGACCGAGCAGGGACGCAAGGTGCGCGTCGTGTCGATGCCTTGCACCAGCGTATTCGATGCGCAGGACGCGTCCTGGAAGCAGCACGTGCTGCCGGTCGAAGTTGGCGCACGGATCGCCATCGAGGCCGGTCACGCTGATTATTGGTACAAGTACGTGGGGCTCGACGGTCGCATCATCGGCATGACCACCTACGGCGAATCGGCTCCGGCCGGCCAGCTGTTCGAGGAATTCGGCTTTACTGTCGATAACATTCTCGCGGTGGCTGAAGAATTGCTGGAGGAATGAGCTTGAAGCTTGAAGCTTGAAGCTTGAAGCAGAAGCAGGACGTGCCAGGCGCCGCTCTTGCTTCCAGCTTCCGGCTTCCGGCTTCCGGCTC
>DPSI01000232.1:5046-6468 GCA_003527165.1 Pseudomonas sp. | reverse complement strand
CGCGCACATCGTAGTAATTCTTGCTGTAGCTCGAGGCCGCCCAGGCGTAGCCCTGCTGCAGCAGCCACGGACGAATAGCCGGCGGACCAACGGTCAGTTCCGGGCCCGTGCCACGGTAGCCATGACCGTACATGACCAGCATGCCGTTCCAGTTCGGCGGTACCTCGATCTGGTAGGACGAGCCCTGGTAAATACCGGTCCAGCGCTCGCTTGGCAAACCGGGCAGTGGCGCCAATGGAGACTCGACCGGGACGAAGGTGCGCGAATCCTGTTCCCGCGATTCGCTGTGGGACAACGGCGGCTTGATCGGCTTTTCCCGAGCCTGGACATTGGCAGCGATTCCGATCGTGCCGACCAGCATCACGCCGGCAATGGCGCGCGTGCAGGCTGAAGCCAACTTGCTTGGAAGCATGGGAGTCTCCTCAATTATTGTTGTTGTTCTTTCGATGCGAGCTGGCGAGTTGCCGGGCGCAAGCACAACGGGCGCTCCATCCAACCGTGGCAGAACACTTGGACCTGTCAAACACAGCAGAGACTCAGGCGATGACCGGTGAGTTTTGCATCGAAATATGCTGAGTGCCGCCGCGCTTATAGTGTGAAGAGAGCGGACTCGAAGTAGCGAAGAGGCGATAAACGACCCGGGCCGAACTGGTTAGGCCATGAACGATACGGCTGTGGCTATTGGCCGAATAAATTCGGCCCTACGGGAATGCAGGTTCAGCCACCGTGGCTGAGGTTCCTATGCGCTGGTTGATAACGACCAACAGCGCTGGATGCGCGGAAACACTGCCTGACATTGCGTCGAAGCAAGTTGTAGAGCGAATTGGCAGGCCCGCCAGTGTGTGAGTGAGCCCGCCAACCGGAGGCCATGCTATTCGGTCCGAGGGAAGGCGCTGCGGTTCAACAGTTGCCTTTCTTGGCTTGTCCGGGCGGGCAATGATTGCCGCCGTGGCCGCCTCCGTCACCAATATCTATTCCGATACCCGGCAAGCGTAGGCTGCAGCCGGTCATTAACAGGGCCGTCAGCAGGACAGCCATCGTACGAGTCATAACGGGTGGTAGTTTCATTTGGAATACTCCTGAATTTCCGCGTGCGGGAAGCCAGCCGCTTCGACGCCCGGCTAGTATCCAACGCGGCAGGATTTGGCGACAGTCGGTTTTCGCTCTGCCGAAGCGATGGCGTTCGCAAATTGGCTCTGGCCGTGGAGCTAGGTCGCACTGCCGCCACTGCCTGTAGTGCGCGGAGCGGGAGCACGCAGTCGTATGTCCGCCCGTTGCAGTCGAGCGCCTCAACTCTCCGGAGCTTCGAACAGCGCCGCGACCTTAGACCTGAACGGTGACGGTCTGCGGACAATACCGAAGCATTGCCCGCAGCCATGAGGACCGTCAGAACGCCAGGCGCATGCCAACCGTCAGGTTACG
>DPSI01000232.1:0-4842 GCA_003527165.1 Pseudomonas sp. | reverse complement strand
CTAGCAACACATCGTCCTTGATGAATGAGGTGTGCTGACGTGCCTTTTCATCGAGCAGGTTATTGGCCTTGAGATAGAACAGATAATCGGTCTGCTGCAACGAACCGCCGTAGCTGAGACCGGCACCGAGCATGTTGTAGCCACCGGTTTCGCTCTCGTAAGCGGCCAGCTCGTCCTGGCGCTGCACGCGATAGAGCTCGAGCTGGCCGTTCAGGGCCGTGGTGAATCGCTGGTCTACACGCACGCCCAGTCGATCGGCTGGAATACGCGGCAGGTCACCGCCACCATCACGCAACTTACCGCGCACATGGTCGCCGAACAGGGTAAACGCGGTGGCATCCGTGGCCTGGAAGCGCACCTCGCCTTCCGCCCCGGTCAGGACCGCATCGTGCTGGCGGTATTCGATCTCGCGGTAGCCGCCACCAATGTCATGGCCGGTGTCGGCGGCATAGATGAAATCATTCACCTCGTTGCGGAACAGGCTGAAGCTGAACGTCGTGCGGCCGGCAAACTTGCGGAGGGTGAGTTCGGCGTTGTGCGAGGTTTCCTCTTCCAGGTCGGTGTTCCCCAGTTCGACGGTGCGAGTCGCCGCGTGCGGACCGCTGGCGTAGAGTTCTTCAGCGGCGGGCAGGCGTTGCGAGCGCGACAGCGAGAAGCCCAGGGAATATTCCGGCGCGAAGGTCCAGACCGCACCAGCCGAAACCGAGGTACCGCTATGGTCGGTGTCTCGCTGGCCATCGGCCTCGATATCCTGCCACTCATGCCTCAGTCCCAACTCGTAGCGCCAAGCCCCGGTGGTGTATTCCTCAAGCAAGAACAAGCCGTGGTTACGGGTCAGCGTCGGCGGCACGTAGGCCTCCTCCCCCATCGCCTCGAAGTCACGCCGCAGCGTTTGTGCGCCAACGACGCCGCGCCAGCCGAACAGCGGCTGGTGGGTCAGTTCCAGACGAGCGTCAGTGGCGTCGTTGTTGAAGCGCGTACCCATTTCCTCGCCTTCGATTTCCTCGTGCTGATAGTTGCTGTGTCCCACACGCAGGCGCGCCAGCTCGAAGCCCGGCAGCGGGTCGCTCAGCTCGCCGCGCAGGTCCCAACGCTTCTGGTGCATGTCGACGTAAGGGACGCTGCCGTGCTCATGGTCATGCTCGTCGTGATCATCATGGTCATCATGGCCACCGCAATGCCAGTCGCTGCCGTGCGTGTGGCAATCGGCATGTTCGTGGGCCAGTAGGCCGTAGCGGTTGTTCTGCTCGCCATAGGCCATGCCGATGTAACCGCGCTCACCGATAAAGCTGGCGCCCAGGGTGAAACTATCGGTGTCGTTGTAGGAGCCGGCCTGTTTGCCCGGCGAGCCTGGAATCTCGTATTCGTCGGCCTGACGCTTGGTGCCCTCGGCGCGCACGGCGACGTTGCCGCTGCCGGCGGTGATGCCGAACACGCCGGCGCCTTCGTTCGCCACGCTATTGGCGCGCAGTTCCAGCTCACCCTCGTAGCCCTTCGCCGGAACGTAGGTGGGAATCTTCTTATCGATAACGTTGACCACACCGCCAATGGCTCCGCCGCCGTACAGCAATGTGGCCGGCCCCTTGAGCACTTCGATGCGCTCGGCCAGCAGCGGCTCGCTGGTGACGGCGTGATCCGGGCTGATGGTCGACGCATCGAGCAACTCGATTCCATCACTCAATACTTTGACCCGCGCGCCATCCAGACCGCGAATAACCGGACGCGCCGCACCGGCACCGAAGCTGCTGGAGCGCACCCCGGGCAGGCTTTCCAGGGTTTCGCCCAAGGTCGCCTCACGCCGCAGCACCAGTTCATCACCCTCCATGACAGCCACCGGCGTGGTCATTTCATGGCTCTGTTTGGCCAGGCCACTGGCACTGACCACGACGGGATCGAGTTCGACCGGGTCGGCTGCCCAGGCAGCAGGAACAACAGCCAGGCTGATCGCCCAGGCCAGTGGGTGATGTTTCGGTTTCATATGACTCTCCAGGATGTGACGGATGCCTTCCGAGGCCGCCGCTCAGTAACGGCGCCCGATCCTCGTCAGAAGGTTTCTTGAACGGGGCGGAGAATCTAACATGTTATATCGTAACGTTTAAGGGGTTAGACAACCCATCAGCTACCTATTTTTTCGCTCCGTGGTCCGGCGTTAGGCGCTAGAGGCCCACTTAGCAGTTACGAGGCCAGGCGTTTGTGAGACAGGGCGGGACGGAACCTATGCATATTCGAGGACTGATCATGGACACTCGCCGTGCAGCGACCCTGATTCTCATGCCGGCCCCTGTCTGTGTATCCAGAACGAAAAACCCCGGGGCGGGCCCGGGGTTTGGTTACGCTGCTACTCGCGGTGGCGTTGTTGCCTGCGCGGGCTGAACGCTCGCAATGGTTTCAACCGGCACGATATTCCGCATCTGCCGCCTCGAAGCGCTGCTGAATGGCAGCCGCTGGCTCCTTGCCCATCAGGCTGACGATATAGATCGCGAGACTGGCGAGGATGAAGCCTGGAATGATTTCGTACAGACCGAGGCCGATGAATTCCTTCCAGACCACGACGGTAATCGCACCGACCAGCATGCCGACCAGCGCACCGTTGCGGGTCATGCGCTTCCACACCAGCGAGATCAGCACCACCGGGCCGAACGCGGCGCCAAAGCCGGCCCAGGCGTAGGACACCAGGCCCAGTACCTTGCTGTCCGGATTCGAAGCGATACCGATGGCGATCAGCGCGATCAACAGCACCATGCCGCGCCCGACCCAGACCAGCTCGGTCTGCGACGCGCCTTTGCGCAGGAAGGCCTTGTAGAAGTCCTGTGTCAGTGCGCTGGAGCTGACCAGCAATTGGGCACTGAGCGTGCTCATGACCGCAGCCAGCACGCCGGACAGGATGATGCCGGCGACCCAAGGGTTGAACATCAGCTTGACCAATTCCATGAACACGCGCTCGCCGTTCTCGGTGACCGCGCCGGCCAGCGCTGGGTTATCGGCGAAGTAGGCGATACCGAGGAAGCCCACGGTCACGGCACCGGCGAGGGTCAAGATCATCCAGGTCATGCCGATGCGGCGGGCGTTGGGGATGGTTTTCACCGAGTCGGCGGCCATGAAGCGCACCAGGATGTGCGGCTGCCCGAAATAGCCCAGCCCCCAGCCGAGCAACGAAATGATCGCGATGAAGGACAGGCCCTTGAACATGTCGAAGTTCGACGGATCCTGCGCCGCGATGGTGTCCATGACGGAGCCCATGTCGCCCAGTGAGAGGATCACGAAGACTGGCGTGATCAGCAGCGCGAAGATCATCAGCGTGGCCTGCACGGTGTCAGTCCAGCTGACCGCGAGGAAGCCACCGATGAATACGTAGAGGATGGTTGCAGCGGCACCGATCCACAGCGCCAGGTCGTAAGGCACGCCAAAGCTGCTTTCGAACAGGCGCGCACCCGCCACCACGCCCGAGGCGCAGTAGATGGTGAAGAACACCAGCACGACCAGCGCGGAGAAGATGCGCAGCAAACGGCTTTCGTCTTCGAAGCGGTGGGAGAAGTAATCGGGCAGCGTGAGCGCATTCTTGTTGCGCTCGGTATGTACGCGCAAACGCCCGGCAACGAACAGCCAGTTGAGCCAGGCACCGGCGATCAGGCCGATAGCGATCCAGCTTTCCGAAAGGCCGGCAACGAAAATCGCCCCCGGCAGGCCCATCAGCAGCCAGCCGCTCATGTCCGACGCACCCGCGGACAACGCCGTGACGAAGCTGCCGAGGCTGCGGCCACCGAGGATGTAATCGTCGAAGTTCTTGGTGGCGCGGTAGGCCGTGAAGCCGATGAGAATCATCGCCACGATATAGATCACGAAGGTGATCAGGGTTGGAGTGCTCACATTCATTGGAATTTCCTTGTGCTGCGGAGGTTTCCCCCCCGGCCTCCACTGACGAAACGCGCAGGCTAAATTGCACGGCGCTGCCAGCGGATAGGCGAGTAAGCCGCGAAGGATAGCGTCTACTTAGCGTCATGGCTCGTGACCGGAGGGTTTTGCCAGCGGCGAAGGGGTAGCTTTCCATACGAGGCCGGGTACTGACGTCGGGGCCAGCAGCAAAACATGCGCTGCCTGGGGCACCATCGACGACGTACGGACGGGAGCCGCTTGCGTTCCGCTTCGCCCCTACGCTACATGGGCTCAGGGCAACGGATCGGCGCTGAAACGGTCAGACGACTAGGGTTGCACGTCAGTGCCGCTCCACACGACACACCTGGAGGTCCGCCATGTCAGTCACGATCGATACCGCCACCGGCACCTGTTCCGCCACCGTCGCCGGCAATACCTACCGCAGCGCGATTATGGACGTGCGCGTCAGCACCGACCCGGCTGCCCGCATGTCCGTCGCCCATATAGACGGCGCCAGCGTCCACCTGCCCGAAGACCAGGCCGAACACCTGATCGCCGCGGGCGCCAAGGATGATCGCGAGAACCTCATCGTCGACGATTGATCAGCGGCTGAAATCCGACAAGATCAACGGCTCAAATGCAAAAACCCCGCTGCCGGATGGCCGACAGCGGGGTTATCGTTACAGGCGGTATCAGCGGCCCTGATATTCGCTCTCGGCGTCCTCGAAGCGCTTGATCATGCTCGCCGAAGCGCCCTGTCCGATCTTGCTGAACACCACGATGGCGATACTGGCGAGAATAAAGCCCGGAATGATCTCGTACAGCCCCATGCCGACGAACTCCTTCCAGACCACCACGGTGACGGCACCTACGACCATGCCGGCCAGCGCGCCGTTACGCGTCATGTGCTTCCACAGCAGCGAGATCAGCACCACCGGACCGAAGGCAGCACCGAAGCCGGCCCAGGCG
>DPSI01000229.1 GCA_003527165.1 Pseudomonas sp. | reverse complement strand
TTCTTCGGTAATCCCGGTCTGCGCCTTCAATGGCCGCAGATCAATGATGCACTCGTGCGCCACCCGGCCGTTGCGGCCGCTGTAGAGCACCGGGAAGGCCCCGCCGAGACGCATCGCCAAATAATTCGCGCTAAGGATCGCGACCTCGGTGGCATCGCGTAGCTGCGGACCCATCATGGCGATGTACATCCAACTGATCGGCAGGATGCTGGCGCTACCCCAGGGCGCTGCGCTGACCGCGCCGTTCTCGGGATTGGGTCCTTGCAGCTCGATTACCGGGTGGTTGGAAACGAAAGGCAGCAAATGCGCCTTGATGCCGATCGGGCCCATGCCCGGCCCGCCGCCGCCGTGGGGGATGCAGAAGGTTTTATGCAGGTTCATGTGCGAAACGTCGGCACCGATATCCGCCGGCCGCGCCAGGCCAACCTGGGCGTTGAGGTTGGCCCCGTCCATATAAACCTGGCCGCCCTGGGCATGAATCGCCTCGCAGATCTCGCGAATCCCTTCTTCGTACACGCCGTGGGTCGACGGGTAGGTGATCATCAGGCAGGACAGCTTGTCGCCCGCTTCGGCGGCCTTACGCTTGAGGTCTTCCAGGTCGACGTTGCCTGCCTTGTCACACTCGACGATCACCACGCGCATGCTGACCATCTGCGCTGACGCCGGGTTGGTGCCATGCGCGGAAGACGGAATCAGACAGATGTCGCGCTGACCTTCGCCGCGGCTTTCGTGATACTTGCGGATCGCCACCAGACCGGCGTATTCGCCCTGAGCACCGGAGTTCGGCTGCATCGAGATCGCATCGAACCCGGTGATCGCGCAGAGCCAGGCTTCCAGTTCGTCGATCATCAGCTTGTAGCCCTGGGCCTGCTCCTGCGGCGCGAAGGGGTGCAAGTGGGCGAATTCCGGCCAGGTGATGGGAATCATCTCGCTGGTGGCGTTCAGCTTCATGGTACAGGAACCGAGCGGGATCATCGCCTGGTTCAACGCCAGGTCCTTGTTTTCGAGCTGCTTGAGGTAGCGCAGCATCTCGGTTTCGCTGTGGTGGGTATTGAATACCGGATGCGTCAGGTAACCGCTGCTGCGCTGCAGCGCAGCCGGGATGCCACTGGCGACATCACCCGCGTCCAGTGCCGCCACCGTCAGCCCGTGATCGGCTCCGAGGAAGATCGCCAGTAGCTGCTCCACGGTCTTCTCGTTGCAGGTTTCGTCGAGACTCACGCCCAGTTTGCCGCGACCGAGAATGCGCAGATTGATCCGTGCCGCCCGAGCGCTTTCAAGGATCGCCGTCTGCGCACCGCCCACCTCGAGCGTGAGGGTGTCGAAGAAATGCTGGTTGACGCGCTTGATGCCGTTCTTTTCCAGCGCGCTGGCCAGAATCGAGGTCAACCGATGGGTGCGCTGGGCGATGCGCTTGAGCCCTTCGGGGCCGTGGTAGACCGCGTAGCAACTGGCGATGTTGGCCAGTAGCACCTGAGCGGTGCAGATGTTGGAGTTAGCCTTTTCACGGCGGATATGCTGTTCGCGGGTCTGCAACGCCATGCGCAGCGCGGTGTTGCCGCGGGCATCCTTGGAGACGCCGATGATCCGACCGGGCATGGCGCGCTTGAAGGCGTCACGCGTGGCGAAATAGGCTGCGTGCGGACCGCCATAGCCCATCGGCACGCCAAAACGCTGGGTCGAACCGAGCACCACATCCGCACCGAGCTCGCCAGGCGGGGTCAGCAACAGCAGACTGAGCAGATCGGCCGCGACGCAGGCCAGCGCCTGCTTGGCATGCAACTGCTCGATGGCCGGACGCAGCTCGCGGATCTCGCCGTGGGTGTCCGGATACTGCAGCAGTGCACCGAAGACGTCCTGCGCAGCAATATCTTCCAGCGCGCCGACCACCAGCTCGAAACCGAAGGCTTCGGCACGGGTCCTCACCACCGAAAGCGTCTGAGGGTGGCAGTTCTCGTCAACGAAGAAGCAGTTGCTCTTGCTCTTGGCCATGCGCCGCGCCAGGGTCATGGCTTCCGCCGCAGCGGTCGCCTCATCGAGCAGCGAGGCGTTGGCCAGGTCGAGACCCGTGAGGTCGATGGTCAGCTGTTGGAAATTCAGCAGCGCCTCCAGGCGACCCTGAGCGATCTCCGGCTGATAAGGCGTATAGGCGGTGTACCAGCCCGGGTTCTCCAGCACATTGCGCAGGATTACCGGGGGCGTGATCGTGCCGTGATAGCCCATACCGATCAGGCTGGTCCAGAGCTGGTTTTGCTCGGCGTAACCGCGCAGCCGCGCCAGTGCATCCTGCTCATCCAGCGCGAGAGGCAGCGCCAGGTCGCCCTGCAGACGAATCGCCGGCGGCACGGTCTGCTCGACCAGCGCTTCACGGCTGGACAGCCCTAGCGCATCGAGCATGGCCTGCTGTTCAGCCGCATCGGGGCCAAGATGGCGACGCAGGAAGGCGTCAGATTGCTGAAGCTGGGAAAGGCGCGGCACTTGAGACATCACTGCTTCTCTCGAAAAGGAAAACCCCGATATACAGGCGTCTATGAAAACGACTTCGCTCGGTTTTCACATCGCCTGCATTGCGGGGCTTTTTAATAGGGAACGCTTAGGCTTCGGCGTCGCAGGAGGCCTTGTAACCCTCTGCGTCGAGCAGCTTGTCCAGTTCCGAGGCATCGCTCGGCTGAAGACGGAAGAACCAGCTGCCATAGGGTTCGCTGTTGACCGCTTCGGGTGAGTCAGTGAGCTGCTCGTTAATGGCGACCACTTCGCCGGAAATCGGTGCGTAAATATCCGAAGCGGCCTTCACCGACTCCACCACGCCCGCCTGCTGACCAGCTGCGAGCTGCTGGCCGACTTCGGGCAGCTCCACGTACACCACGTCGCCCAACGCTTCCTGGGCGTGATCGGAGATGCCGACGGTCACACTGCCGTCCGCTTCCAGGCGGGCCCACTCATGGCTCGCGGCGTAACGCAGATCGCTGGGAATGTCGCTCATTCGTATGTCCTCAAAAAAGCTGTCGGTTTGCGGGCACGAAGCAGGCTTGGCGGCCCGCTGCAAAGAAGCAGTTGGCCGAATTTACACCAGTACTTTGCCGTGACGCACGAAAGTCGGCTGCACCACACGCACGGGATACCATTTACCACGGATTTCCACCTCGGCACGGTCACCGGCTCCGGCCGGGACACGCGCCAGCGCGATGGCTTTGCCAAGCGTAGGCGAAAAACTGCCGCTGGTAATCTCGCCTTCGCCGATGCCATTGACCCGTACGGTCTGATGGGCACGCAGCACGCCGCGCTCTTCGAGTACCAGACCCACCAGCTTTGGCAGATCACGTTGCTCTTTCTGAGCTTGCAGCGCCGCGCGACCGATAAAGTCACGCTCGACCGGTTCCCAGGCCACGGTCCAGCCCATATTGGCCTGTAGCGGCGAAACGTCCTCGGTCATATCCTGGCCATAGAGGTTCAACCCGGCCTCCAGCCGCAGCGTGTCACGCGCGCCCAGGCCGATCGGCGAGATACCCGCCCCGACCAGCTCGCTGAGAAAATCCGGAGCCTGCTCGGCCGGCAGGATGATCTCCAGGCCGTCCTCGCCGGTATAGCCCGTGCGACCGATGAACCACTCTCCGGCGACGCGGCCGTGGAAGGGCTTGAGCTCCTGGATCAGCGCAGCTCGAGGCTGACTGACCAGCTCAGCGGTCTTGGCTCGCGCCTGCGGCCCCTGAATGGCAAGCATCGCCAGCTCGGGACGCTCGGTTACCTCGACGGCGAAGCCCTTGGCCTGCGCCTGCATCCAGGCCAAGTCCTTGTCGCGCGTGCTGGCGTTGACGACCAGGCGATAACCCCAGTCAGTGAGATAGACGATCAGGTCGTCGACCACGCCGCCGCGTTCATTGAGCATTGCCGTGTACAGGGCTTTTCCCACCTGCCCAAGGCGGCTCACATCGTTGGCCAGCAGACGTTGGAGATAGGCCTTGGCGTCGGGCCCCGCGACGTCGACGACGGTCATGTGGGAGACGTCGAACACGCCACAATCACGTCGCACCTGATGATGTTCTTCTACTTGGGAGCCGTAATGCAGCGGCATGTCCCAGGCGCCGCAGTCAACCATCTTGGCGCCAACTGCGAGGTGATGCGT
>DPSI01000501.1:10769-11221 GCA_003527165.1 Pseudomonas sp. | reverse complement strand
AGTCCCATGATGACGGACAAAAAAGATCCAAAGCACAGCGAACTTGCCGGTACCGATACCCTGGATCGCAAGAATCACAACGCCAAGCTCGACCAGCTTGAAACCTTCCGCACCGACGCGACCGGCGAGGCGCTGAGCACCAATCAGGGCGTGAAGATCGCTGACAACCAGAACACCTTGAAAGCCGGCGAGCGCGGTCCGTCGCTGCTCGAAGACTTCATCATGCGCGAGAAGCTGACCCATTTCGACCACGAACGCATCCCGGAGCGCATCGTTCATGCCCGCGGCGCCGCCGCTCATGGCGTGTTCGTCAGCTACGGCGATCACAGTGCATTGACCAAGGCCTCCTTCCTCGCCGGCAAGGGCAAGGAAACGCCGGTATTCGTACGCTTTTCCACCGTGCAGGGTTCGCGCGGCTCGGCCGACACCGTGCGCGACGTGCGCGGCTTCGC
>DPSI01000501.1:10011-10558 GCA_003527165.1 Pseudomonas sp. | reverse complement strand
GCGCGACGTGCGCGGCTTCGCCACAAAGTTCTACACTGATGAAGGCAACTTCGACCTGGTCGGTAACAATATGCCGGTGTTCTTCATCCAGGATGCGATCAAGTTCCCCGACTTCGTGCATGCGGTAAAGCCGGAGCCGCACAACGAAATTCCCCAGGCGCAGTCGGCCCACGATACTTTCTGGGATTTCGTCTCGTTGACGCCCGAGTCGGCCCACATGGTCATCTGGGCCATGTCCGACCGCGGTATCCCACGCAGCTACCGAGCAATGGAAGGCTTTGGCGTCCATACGTTCCGCATGATCAATGCCGAAGGCACCAGCCGCTTCGTCAAATTTCACTGGAAGCCGGTGGCGGGCGCCTTCTCGCTGGTCTGGGACGAGACCCTGAAACTGGCCGGCAAGGACCCGGACTTCAACCGCCGTGACATGTGGGAGTCCATCGAGATGGGCGACTACTTCGAGTGGGAGCTGGGCGTGCAGGTGGTCGAAGAGGCCGACGAGCACGCATTCGACTTCGACCTGCTCGATCCGACCAAGATCATTCCG
>DPSI01000501.1:0-9894 GCA_003527165.1 Pseudomonas sp. | reverse complement strand
GATCCGACCAAGATCATTCCGGAAGAGCTGGTGCCGGTGCAGAAGCTCGGCAAGATGACCCTCAATCGCAACCCGGACAACTTCTTCGCCGAGACCGAACAGGCCGCGTTCCACATCGGCCATATCGTCCCGGGCATCGACTTCACCAACGATCCGCTGCTGCAGGGCCGGCTGTTTTCCTACACCGATACCCAGTTGCTGCGCCTCGGCGGGCCGAATTTCCATGAGATCCCAATCAACCGTCCGATCGCGCCCGTGCACAACAATCAGCGCGATGCCTTCCATCGGCAGACGATCAATAAGGGCCGCGCCAACTACGAGCCCAATTCCATCGACAGCGGCTGGCCGAAAGAAACCCCGCCGGCGGCCAATGGGGGCGGTTTCGAGAGTTATCCGGAGCGCATGGAAGGCCACAAGGTGCGTGTGCGCAGCGCGTCGTTCGCGGACCATTTCTCCCAGGCCACGCTGTTCTGGAACAGCATGAGCGCGCCGGAGAAGGAGCACATCATCGGGGCCTACAGTTTCGAACTTGGCAAGGTCGAGCGGGTCTTCATTCGCGAACGGCAGGTCAACGAGATCCTGGCCAACATCGATCTGGAACTGGCGCGTCGTGTTGCCGAGAATATCGGCGTGACGCCGCCGACGGCACCGACCGTGAGCATCAAGCAGCCCACACCGGCCAGCTCGCCGGCGCTGAGCCTGCTCAATCACCTGTCGGGCAACATCAAGTCGCGCAAGGTGGCGATCCTCATCGCCAACGGTGTGGATGGCCGTGCCATCGATGCGTTCAAGCAGAAGCTGGTTGATGAGGGCGCGCTGGCCAAGCTGATCGGTCCGTCACCGGCGCCGGTTAAAACCGCTGACGGCAAACTGCTGACCCCCGACGCGGCGATGGATGGTATGCCTTCGATCGCCTTCGACGCGGTGTTCATCCCGGGCGGCGTGCAGAGCGTGCAGGCGATGGCCAAGTCCGGCGTGGCCAAGCACTACCTGCTGGAAGCCTACAAGCACCTCAAGCCAATTGCGGTGTTGGGCGATGCCCGGCAGCTGCTCACGGCGCTTAACCTACCGGAAGATGCCGGTCTGGTGAGCGGCGATGATGCCGATGTCGGCACGGTGTTCACCGCCTTTGCCCAGGCATTGGCGCAACACCGCATCTGGGCGCGTGAACCGATGGCGGAGCAAGTGCCCGCGTAAGCGTCTGGTCTGCAATCGCCCCGAGGGCGGCTCTCTCACAGGGTTCGGTGCACACCGGCTGTTTTGTGGAAGGCCCGCCCCCGGGGCGAAGCTTTTGGTCTCCTGAGGAGCGGTCCCGCAAGCCTGGCCGGGGCGACGGTTTTCGCCCGTCCGTCAGTGATTTTTCAGCTCGCGCCAGTGCAGGTAGCAGCGCAGGTCGAATTCGATCTGCGCGTACCCGGGCAGCATGTATTCGCAGAGCTTGTAGAAGGCGCGGTTGTGATCGCTTTCGCGCAGGTGTGCCAGTTCATGCACGACGATCATCTGCAGGAATTCCGGTGCCGCTTCCTTGAACAGCGCGGCGACGCGGATCTCCTTCTTCGCCTTGAGTTTGCCACCCTGGACCCGCGACACCGCGGTGTGCAGGCCGAGCGCGCGGTGGGTCAGGTCCAGGCGATTGTCATAGAGCACCTTGTCGATACTCGGCGCGCTTTTCAGATGGGCCTGGCGCAACTGCTGGACGTAGCCGTACAGCGCCTTGTCGCTCTGTACCTGATGGCGCTGTGGATAGCGCCGATCAAGGTAGTCCCCCAGCCGCCCTTCGGCGATCAACTGGCGGACCTGCTGTTGCAGGGTGGCCGGGTAACCTTGCAGATAGCGCAGGGAGGCGGTGGGGTTCATGTCTGTGCGGTGCCGTTAATTTGAGTGACTCTGCAGCGGGTTGAACCCGCTGGGGAACTGCAGGTTCAGCCAGCATCAGCCCGGGCGGCGGCGCCAGGCGAAGCTCAGCAGGAACAGTGCGGCCGCCGACACCACGATCGACGGCCCGGCCGGAGTGTCCTCGAACCAGGACAGCGACAGTCCCATGCAGACCGCCAGCAGGCCCAGCGCGCTGGCGCCAAGGGCCATCTGCTCCGGCGTACGGGCGTGGCGCTGGACCGCCGCGGCCGGAATGATCAGCAGCGAAGTGATCAGCAGAACGCCGACGATCTTCATCGCCACAGCGATCACCATCGCGATCAGCAGCATCAGCGCCAGCCGGATGGCGGCGACGGGCAGCCCTTCCACCTTCGCCAGTTCTTCATGCACGGTCACCGCCAGCAATGGCCGCCACAGCGGGATCAGCGCCAGCAGCACCAGCGCGCTGCCGCCGATGATCCAGGCCAGATCGGTCGGGCCGACCGCCAGCAGGTCGCCGAACAGATAGCCCATCAGGTCGATGCGTACATTCTGCATGAAGCTCAGCGACACCAGCCCGAGGGACAGGGTGCTGTGCGCGAGGATGCCGAGCAGGGTGTCCGAAGCCAGTGGTTGGCGCTGCTGCAAGGTCACCAGCAAAACCGCCAGGAGCACGCAGCAGACGATGACCGCCAGGGTCAGGTTGACCTCCAACATCAGCCCCAGCGCCACGCCGAGCAGCGCGGAATGCGAGAGGGTATCGCCGAAATAGGCCATGCGCCGCCAGACCACGAAGGACCCGAGCGGGCCGGCCACAAGCGCCAGGGCGAGGCCGGCGAGGAGGGCGTTCAATAGAAAATCGGGCATATCGATCAATGTTTGCAATTCGGGCCGTGGACATGGGGTTTGCCGATGACCACGCTGCCGTGCAGGTCATGGCTATGGTCGTGTTGATGGTGATAGACCGCGAGGCTGCGCGCGTCCTGGCCGAACAACTCGACGAATGCCGGGTCGGTGCTGACCTGTTCCGGGTGGCCGGAGCAGCACACATGGCGATTCAGGCAGACCACCTGGTCGGTGGCGCTCATCACCAGGTGCAGATCGTGGGAAACCATCAGCACGCCGCAACCGTAACGTTCGCGGAGCCGGCCGATCAGCCGATAGAGTTCGGCCTGCCCGGCCACGTCCACACCCTGCACCGGCTCGTCGAGCACCAGTAGTTCCGGCTTACGCAGCAGTGCGCGCGCCAACAGCACCCGTTGCATCTCGCCGCCCGAAACGGACTGCAGCGGGCTGTCAATCACCTGTTCGGCGCCCACTTCCTTCAGCGCATCCAGGGCTCCGGTGCGATCCACGCCCGGGACCATACGCAAAAAACGCAGCACCGATAGCGGCAGGGTCGGGTCGACATGGAGCTTCTGCGGCATATAGCCGACACGCAGCTTCGGCTTGCGCCAGACCGTACCGCTGTCCGGTTTCAGCAAGCCGAGCACGGCGCGTACCAGGGTCGTCTTGCCGGCACCGTTGGGACCGATCAGCGTGACGATCTCGCCGCGGTACACCTGCAATTCGGCGCCTTCGAGTACAACCTGCTTGGCGAAATGCACATGGATGTCATTCAGGCGGATCAGCACCTCGTTCATGCCGCGCTCCGGCACGGGGCGCAAAGGCCGACCACTTCCACCGTCTGGCCTTCGACCTGGAAGCCCACGCTGTGCGCGGCTTGGTCGATGGCCTCGCTGATGCTCGGCTGTTCCAGCTCGATGGCGGTGTGGCAGTTGCGGCAGATCAGGAACTGGCCCTGGTGCGGGTGCTCGGGATGGTTGCAACCGATGAAGGCGTTGAGCGAGGCGATGCGGTGTACCAGACCGTTTTCCAAGAGGAAATCCAAGGCTCGATAGACGGTCGGCGGCGCCGCGCGGCGGCCGTCCTGAGCACTCAGTTCGGCAAGGATATCGTAGGCACCGAGCGGCTTGTGGCTTTGCCAGACCAGTTCCAGCACGCGCTTGCGCAAGGCGGTCAGGCGCACGCCGGAGCGTGCACAGAGCGTGTCGGCTTCGGCCAGGGCATTGCTGACGCAGTGGTCGTGGTCATGGGGCGTGCAGGCCAGCGGGGACTTGGTCATGAGCGGAGACGAGGTGGCTGAGAGACGTTATTATGTTACCCATTCAGTTCAATCGAGTGTTGCCCGTGTTCCGTCTTTTTTCGATACCGTTGCTTGTGACCGCCAGCCTTTTCAGCAGTGCCCCGGTTCTCGCCGAGGTCGAGGTGCTGACCAGCATCAAGCCCCTGCAACTGATCGCCGCTGCCGTTCAGGAAGGGGTCGGCAAGCCTGGCGTGTTGCTGCCGCCCGGCGCCTCGCCCCACCACTATGCAATGCGTCCCTCCGACGTACGGCAGATTCGCAGCGCCGACCTGTTCTACTGGATCGGTCCGGATATGGAAGGCTTTCTCGCGCCAGTACTGAATGGCCGCAAAGGGCCGAGCATCGCCATACAGTCGCTGCCTGGGCTGACCTTGCGGCACTTCGGTGAGGCCTCTGGCGAGGCTCACGATGACCACGAACACGGGGCTGGGCACGACCACCGGGACGAGCATGCGCATGACGACCACGACGAACAGGCACACGGAGCGCATGAGGCGCATGACCACGCGGCGTCCGAGGTGCACGCCGCCGACCACGACGAACATGACCATGCCCATCGCCCCGGTAGTCTGGACGCGCATCTCTGGCTGCTGCCGGCCAACGCCGTAGTGATCGCCGAAGGTATGGCGACAGACATGGTAAAGCTCGATCCGGCCAATGCGCAGCGCTATCAGGCGAATCTCGAAGCGTTCAGGCAGCGTCTGGGTGAGCTCGATCGACGTCTGCAGAAACGACTGAGCAACGCCAGCAGCAAACCCTTCTTCGTCTTCCATGAGGCCTATGATTATTTCGAAGTGGCCTATGGCATCAGGCACGCCGGGGTGTTCAGCGCGGGTGGTGAGGCCCAGCCCGGTGCCCGTCACGTGGCCGAGATGCGCCAGCGTCTGGAGCAGGCCGGCCCTAGCTGCGTGTTTCATGAGCCGCCAACCCGTCCGCGCCTGGCCGACAGCCTGGTCCGCGGGCTGCCGGTGCGAGTGGCCGAACTGGACGCCATTGGTTATGGCCTCGACGCCAATGTTGGCGGCTACGAGCGGCTGATCGAGCATCTCGGCACGTCGCTCGCCGAGTGTCTGGAGTCGCTCTAACTAGCGCGCCGATCCTCACCGCGGGTCGATGCACTGGTTGCCGGCCCGCTCCCGCACGGGGCCGAGGCGGCGCTGCCGCCGATCCGGAATGCGCGCTTTTCTATGCACGCCTGACGCCTGATTGATATCTGTCATGGAAGCTTTCCGTGCTCTTGGCATAAGCTTCGTGCTTCGGTTTTCCCACCATCGACACGAGGATGCGCAGCGCATGGCGAAGACGGACGGGCCCATCGCGGCAGAGAGTAGAACCACTTCCAGCATCGCCTTGCAGGCGGCCTCCGAAGATATCTGGGCGCAGAAATACCGCCTGACTAGCAAGGATGGCGCCCCGATCGACGACAGCGTCGATGCGACCTGGCAACGGGTCGCACGCGCCCTGGCCGAAGTCGAGCCGAGCGAGCAGCGCGAGCATTGGTACGAGTGCTTTCTCTGGGCGCTGCGCAATGGTGCGATTCCCGCCGGGCGGATCATTTCCAATGCCGGCGCACAGGACTACAAACCCGCCACTTCGACCATCAACTGCACCGTCTCGGGCACCATCAGCGATTCGATGGACGACATTCTTGGCAAGGTCCATGAGGCCGGGCTGACGCTCAAGGCCGGCTGCGGCATCGGCTACGAATTCAGCACGCTGCGCCCGCGCGGCTCCTTCGTCTCGGGGGCCGGCGCGCATACCAGCGGGCCACTGTCGTTCATGGATATCTTCGACAAGATGTGCTTCACCGTCAGCTCCGCTGGCGGCCGCCGCGGTGCGCAGATGGGCACCTTCGATGTCGGCCATCCCGATGTGCGCGAATTCATCCGCGCCAAGCGCGAGGACGGTCGGCTGCGTCAGTTCAACCTCAGCCTGCTGATCACCGACGAGTTCATGCAGGCAGTGGAGAGCGACGCCGACTGGCCGCTGATCTTCCCGCTGCACCTGAAGGAAAAGACCGAGCTCGACCTCGACGACCCGGAGCAGGTGATCTGGCGCGAATGGCCGAGCCACGACGGCTACATCGTCCGTGAGGACGGTCTGGTGGCGTGCAAGATCTACGGTCGGGTCAAGGCAAGGCATCTGTGGGACATGATCATGGTGTCCACCTACGACTACGCCGAGCCGGGCTTCATCCTCATCGACCGGGTCAACCAGCTGAACAATAACTGGTGGTGCGAAGCGATCCGTGCCAC
The DNA here is from genome assembly GCA_003527165.1 of Pseudomonas sp. GTDB lineage: Bacteria > Pseudomonadota > Gammaproteobacteria > Pseudomonadales > Pseudomonadaceae > Stutzerimonas. Next base: position 3,639 of record DPSI01000501.1, on the reverse strand, counting down.
CAACCCCTGCGGAGAGCAACCGCTGCCGCCCTACGGCTCCTGCCTGCTGGGCTCGATCAACCTGACCAGTTTCGTTATCGATCCGTTCGGCGTCGACGCCCGTTTCGACTGGGACAAGTATCGCGAAGTGGTGCGCCTGTTCACCCGTATGCTCGATAACGTGGTGGAGATCAACGGCCTGCCACTGAAGCAACAGCGCCACGAGATCGAAAGCAAGCGCCGCCACGGCATGGGCTTCGTCGGGCTCGGCTCGACCCTGACGCTGCTCAAGTTGCGTTATGGCAGTCCCGAAGCCTGCGTGTTCACGGAAGAGGTTGCGCGCGAAATGGCACTGGTCGGCTGGGAAGCGGCGCTCGAGCTGTCGAAGGAGAAAGGGCCGGCACCGCTGCTGACCGAGTCCTTCGAAGTCACCGCCGAGATGCTGCGCAAGCGCCCGGAGATGAAGAAAGACGGCTACAAGCTCGGCGATCAGGTGCCGGGACGCGTGTTGCACGCCAGGTACTCGCGTTACATGCAGAAGATCGCTGAGTACGCACCCGAGCTGATCGAGCAGCTGGCTGAGCAAGGCGCGCGCTTCACTCACCACAGCTCCATCGCGCCCACCGGCACCATCAGCCTGAGCCTGGCCAACAACGCCTCCAACGGCATCGAACCGAGCTTCGCTCATCACTATTCGCGCAACCTGATCCGTGCCGGGCGCAAGGCCAAGGAAAAGATCGAAGTGTTCAGCTACGAGTTGCTGGCCTATCGCACCTTGATCAATCCGAAGGCGCAGCCAGGCTCCAGCGATCCGTCACAACAACTGCCCGATTACTTCATCACCGCGGACGACATCACCCCGACGCAGCACGTCGACATTCAGGCCGCAGCGCAGAAATGGGTCGATTCGTCGATTTCCAAGACCGCCAACGTGCCCACCGACTACCCGTTCGAGGCGTTCAAGGACATCTACCGCTATGCCTGGCGGCAAGGCCTCAAGGGCTGCACCACCTTCCGCTTCAACCCGGCGGCCTTCCAGGGCGTGCTGGTCAAGGAGGCCGACCTGGAAAAGACCCTGTACCGCTTCATCCTCGAAGACGGCAGCGTGGTCGAGTTGAAAGGCAATGAAGAGGTCGAATATGACGGTGAGGTCAATTCCGCCGCCAACCTGTTCGACGCCCTCAAAGAAGGCTATTACGGCAAGTATTGAGCCCTGATTGATAACGGGCGGCGCGTGTCGCCCGAACGGAGAATCTGTAATGACCGTCAAGATCACCCAGCGTATCAAGGGCTTCAAAGTCGTCGACGAGACCCTCGAACGTCCAGCCGTAACGCCCGATAGCGCCGTCAACAGCGGCAGCAAGGCCACCGTGGTGGAAATGGACGAAAGTCTGCAGCGCCCGGAAACGCTGATCGGCATGACCTACAAGATCAAGTCGCCGCTGTTCGAGCATGCGCTCTACGTCACCATCAACGACGTCGTCCTCAACGCCGGGACGCCGCACGAACAGCGCCGCCCGTTCGAGATCTTCATCAATTCGAAGAACATGGACCACTTCCAGTGGATCGTCGCGCTCACCCGGATCATGTCCGCGGTGTTCCGCAAGGGCGGTGACTGCACTTTCCTGGTCGAGGAGCTGAAAGCGGTGTTCGACCCGCGCGGCGGCTATTTGAAAAAAGGCGGCGTTTACATGCCCTCCATCGTCGCCGAAATCGGCGGCGTGCTGGAGCGCCATCTGATCGCAATCGGCATGCTCGAAGGACACGCCTTGGATGAAACCCAGCTCAAGTATCTAGCCGAAAAGCGCGCAGCTTACGAGGCCAGCCAGGGCGCGGTGGCCGTCGAGCCAGGCGAAGGATTTCCGGCCGGCGCGCAGCTATGCACCAAATGCAGTACTCAGGCCGTGGTGCAGATGGATGGCTGCGCGACCTGTTTGAACTGTGGCAATTCGAAGTGCGGATGAAAACGGTGGCGTTGATGGCGCGGCCTAACGGTGAGGGTCCTGTTCTCCACCGGTCGCAAGGCCTCCAAGGCCGGCACCTGCACCGGTAGAGCCGCCCCCACCCATACCCTTGTCATCGCCTTGTTTCGCGCCGTCCTTTGGCGTGTTGTCGCCCTTCCCCCGTGTAGCTGCTGGTCGGGTTGGGCCCTGTCTAGGAATCGAGAGTTGCGCCGGCACCGGTTCCAGGTCAAGGACCCGCCGTATGAAGTCGCGCAGGGAAACGACGAGTTCTGCTGTATGGACGGAGCGGCCTGCGACCAGTTCAGAGGCGGCCTTCGCTGCAAGTTGTACCTGCTCCTCGGTACCCAGCAGAATGATGTCAGACAACGCCGCCTCAACCGCATCGCGCATTCGCCGGGTGCGATCGACGCTGCGGCGATCATCCGCACCAGCCAGGGCTTCTGCCTCCAAACCGCCGGCACTTTCACCGCTGCGCCGTAAATCTCGCAGATGCCTGGGATCCACGGTGAGATTACCGGTAAAGGACCCTCCCAGGGTCTTGTATGCCGCAATGAGCGTGCGCAAGCGTTCGTTGATCTGTCGATTCTCACGTGCGCGACGTTGTTGAATCGTCTGCATGACAACTATGCGTATGCCGACGCCAATCAAGGTGATCACGGCCAACCCGAAAAACGTCGAAAGAAGTCCCTGCCAGGAACTGAAGTCGAAAGTACGCACGCGGAGCTCCAACGGTTTGGACGTTAAAGTTTTGCACAGGGCTGCCTCGCAACCCTCAACGTTGGTTTCGGGTCGCTGGTTCTTGAACTGTAGCCAAGATCGGGCGGAGAGGCTTCACAGCGCTCTGGCCGTACGGGAGTTGGGCCCCTTAAGGCACGATGCGTTTTGACCGTGCCAAAAGGTTAGGGTGGTGATGCTCGCCGTATCAGCGAATGGCTGATGCGGTGGCAAAGGCTTCGCGTCAACGTCAACGTCCAGCCTCGCCTCGTTAAAGCCATTCTCTGAGAACAACCGGAGCAGTAACGTCCTGGTTTTCAGGTCACCACCCGATAGCAGGGCACGTACGGCCGCCCGCCGGGTAGCTTCATTCGGTGCTGCAGGACAAAGGCCTGCAACAGCTCATCCAGTGGCTTCATGATCGCCGTGTCACCATGGATTTCGTAGCGGCCAAACTGCTCGATGCGGCGGATACCCTTGTCCTTGACGTTCCCCGCGACGATCCCGGAAAACGCCCGGCGCAGATTGGCTGCCAGTAGATGCGCTGGGACATCGCGGGTCAGCTGCAGGTTGGCCATGTTTTCGTGGGTCGGATCGAACGGGTGCTGAAAGCCTTCCTCGATCTTTAGCAACCAGTTGAAATGGAAGGCATCGTTGCGCTCGCGGCGGAACTGCTTGACCGCCTTCAGCCCCTCGACCATTTGCCGCGCCACCTCGGCTGGATTGTCGATGATGATCTGGTAGAGGCTCTGGGCTTTTTCGCCGAGCGTGGCGCCGACGAAATCACGTAACTGCTGCAGATAGGGCGCGGCGCTCTCCGGGCCGGTGAGGATGACCGGGAAGGGCACGTCGCGGTTGTCCGGATGCAGCAGGATGCCCAGCAGATAAAGAAATTCTTCCGCGGTGCCAACGCCGCCCGGGAAGATGATGATGCCGTGACCGACCCGCACGAAGGCTTCCAGACGTTTTTCGATGTCCGGCA
>DPSI01000595.1 GCA_003527165.1 Pseudomonas sp. | reverse complement strand
GTTGGCCAGCTTACCTTCGTGCCGCACGAATGGCTGTTGCACATCCTTGCGGTCATACAGGGCCAGCTCCTCGGTCAATGCCTGTGGCAGGGCACCGGGGTTGACGGAGGCATCGCTGCGATGCAGATAGTAGCTTTCCAGGCCGCCCTGGACGATCGCTTCTGCGACCGCCTGGCAACCTGGACAGCACAGCGCCCGCTGCTCATCGAGCACGCGGGCGTGATAGGCGCTGCCAGCGGGGACCGGCAGCCCACAGTGATAGCAGGGGGTTGGGCTCGCCATCGACCGGTCAGTAGCTCAGGTCGAGTGTCTGGCCGCTTACGATTTCCTTTTCTTCGAACAGACGCCAGTCCTGATCGCCCTCACGGCCAAGCAGCTCGACGAAACGTCTACCGGTTACCGGCTCTTGCATCTGTCCCTGATAGAAGCCGTTGCCCTGTGGTTGGAGAACGATGCGGCGATCGCGCTCGGGCTGAGTGGGCGAGAGCAAGTTGAGCACCAGTTGCTGTGGCCCGCTGTGACCGCTCAGTTGTACTTCGGCCAGCCCACGCTCGTCGTTGAGTGTCAGTTGTGCCCGTACTTGAAGACGCTCGGCGAGCTTCTCGCGCTCCAGCGACTGATTGATTCCCTTGCCGGCATCGTAATAGTTGTCCGATACCAGCGTGTCGGCATTACGGATCGCGATGGTCAGCATCGAAGTGCCGAGGATCACCGACATCAGCAGGATGGCGATGACGAACCAGGCCCAGAACTGGGTGTACCAACGGGTGTTTTCGTGCTCGGAATTGCTCATGTACTACCTGTTCAGCGAATGCTCGGGCCGATGAAGCGGCTCTCTGACTCATCTTCGATTGCGGAATCGTCTGCCGATCTAATGTGGAAGACAATGTCGTTGGTGCTCGATGGGAGTTGTTCCGGTGCGACCGACAGTTCCACTGGAACGGTGACAAGCTCGCCGGCTTCGGCGTGGATCTCGTTGCGTCCTTCGTATTGCAGGCCGTCCAGTCCGGTGGCTTCGATGACGAAGGTCTGCTCGTTCTGCGCCTTGTTCATCACCTTCAGCGTATAAACGTTCTCAATCCTGCCTTGCTCGTTCTCGCGATACAGCACGCGATCCTTTAGTACGTCGAGCTTGACCAGTGAACGGTCGGTGACTGCGTAGGCAAACACACCTATCATGGCAATCAGTGCGACGGCGTAGCCGATCAGGCGCGGCCGTGCCAGTTGCGTCTTCTGTCCGGACAGGTTGTGCTCGGTGGTATAGCTGATCAGCCCGCGTGGATAGTTCATCTTATCCATGATGGTGTCGCAGGCGTCGATGCAGGCCGCGCAGCCGATGCACTCGACCTGGAGACCGTCGCGGATGTCGATACCGGTCGGGCAGACTTGTACGCACATGGTGCAGTCGATGCAGTCCCCGAGCCCCATGGCCTTGTAATCAGCGTCCTTCTTACGCGGGCCTCGGCGCTCGCCGCGGCGTGGGTCGTAGGAGACGATCAGGGTGTCCTTGTCGAACATCACGCTCTGGAAGCGCGCGTAGGGGCACATGTAGATGCACACCTGTTCGCGAAGAAAGCCGGCGTTGCCGTAGGTTGCGAGGGTGAAAAAGCCGACCCAGAACAATGCCCAGCCACCGACTTCGAAGGTGAACAGGTCAGGCACGAGTTCGCGGATCGGGGTGAAATAGCCGACGAAGGTGATGCCGATGGCCAGGGAGACGGCAAGCCAGATCGCATGCTTGCCGATCTTGCGGGTGAGCTTGTTGGCGCTCATCGGCGCCTTGTCGAGCTTCATGCGCTGGTTGCGATCACCTTCGGTGACCTTCTCCGCCCACATGAATACCCAGGTGAATACGCTCTGGGGGCAGGTATAGCCACACCAGACGCGACCGGCGAATACGGTAATGAAGAACAGTCCGAACGCGCAGATGATCAGCAGTGCCGAGAGCAGGATGAAATCCTGGGGCCAAAAGGTGGCGCCAAAGATATAGAACTTGCGCCCGGGCAGATCCCACCAGACGGCCTGCCGACCGTTCCATTCCAGCCATACGGTTCCGAAGTAGAGCACGAACAGCAGCGCGCCGCCGGCGAGTCGAAAATTACGGAACAGGCCGGTGAAGGAGCGGGTATAGATCTTTTCACGAGCGGCGTACAGGTCGGACGACGCGGTGACCTTGGCCGGGGGGGTTACATCATGGACAGGGATTTGCTCAGACATCGAATACGTACCACGGCGGAGGGTGAGTGTCCCGGCCGATACGTGCCGGCCGGGATCTTTTGCTTACCTGCTGCGAATGGTACGCCTCGATAGTCGAAGTCAGGTGCGACCGTAGGTCGCGCCTGGCTGTTTGGATCAGTTCTCCGACTTTTGCGAGAGGCTGTACACGTAGGCTGCCAGCAGGTGCACCTTGTCGTTGCCCAGAATGTGTTCCTGAGTAGGCATGCGGCCGTTTCGGCCGTAGCGCAGCGTCTGCTGAATCTGTCCGAAACTCGAGCCGTAAAGCCAGATGTTGTCAGTCAGGTTCGGCGCGCCCATAGCCTGGGTGCCTTTACCTTCGGCCCCATGGCAGGCTACACAGTTGGCGGCGAAGATCTTTTGACCTTGCTCAATATCGGCGTTGATGCCTTCGGGAACGTCTCGGCCGGATAGGCTACGAACATACCCGGCAACGTTGCGGATGCCTTCTTCGCCGATCACATCGCGCCATGCAGGCATTGCAGCCTGGCGCCCACCCATGATGGTGGTCTTGATGGTCTCGGGCGCACCGCCCCACAGCCAGTCATTGTCGGTCAGATTGGGGAAGCCGTAGGCGCCCTTGGCATCCGATCCGTGACAGACGGAGCAGTTGGACGCAAACAGGCGGCCACCCATTTTCAGGGCTTGCGGATCCTGAGCGACTTCCTCGACCGGCATCGACGCGAACTTGGCATAGAGCGGACCGTATTGCTCGTTCGCCTTGTCTATTTCGCGCTGCCATTCTTTCACTTGGGTCCAGCCGCCTTCATAGCCTGGCAGCATACCCTTCCAGTTACCCAGGCCCGGATACAGCGCCAGATAGCCAAGGGCGAATACCACGGTGGCGACGAACAGCATGAACCACCAGCGCGGGAGCGGGTTGTCGTATTCCTCGATGCCGTCATAGGAATGGCCGACGGTTTCTTCGGTGCTGTCGTGGCGTTGTCCCTTGCGTGTCGCGAGCAGCAGCCAGACCAAGATCGGAAGAGCGTCGT
>DPSI01000086.1 GCA_003527165.1 Pseudomonas sp. | reverse complement strand
TGGCCCTACGCTTGCCTGTGCCGCTGGTCGCCAAGGAGGTAGGCGCAGGCATTTCCGCTGCCGTGGCGCGGCGGCTACTCGACGCCGGCGTTTCGGTGATCGACGTGGCAGGCTCGGGCGGGACCAGTTGGGCGGCCGTCGAAGCCGAGCGTGCCGCTGATCCGCAGCAGCGCGCCATCGCCGAGGCGTTTGTCGGCTGGGGCATTCCTACCGCGCAAGCGATTGCGCAGGTGCGTCGGGCCTGCCCGGATGCCCAGCTGATCGCCTCCGGGGGAATACGCGACGGCATCGATGCGGCGAAGGCGATACGGCTAGGCGCCAATGTCGTCGGCCAGGCGGCTGCAGTACTTGACGCCGCCCTGGCCGGTCCGCAGCCGGTGGTCGAGCACTTTCAGGTGCTGATTGAACAACTGCGCATCGCCTGCTTTTGCACCGGTTCGGCCGATCTGGCCGCCCTGGCGCAGGCTCCGCTGCTACTGCCTTTCGACCCGTCCGCGTCTTGATGGATCGGCGGGACGAATGGTTTGCCCGATACCGCTGACGCTCGGCTTAACGACGCCAGCCGGCCGCCAGCGACTCGGTCAATTGTGCGGCTGGAACGGCGCGACAACCGCTAGCGTTCTGACCGGCCCAGAGCGGTGAGAAGTGATCGAGCCCCAGGCTCTCCGTCTTGACCCGCAGCGCGCCGATCGCGTTGCTCGCCAGGGGGAACGCCGGTACCGCATCGGGACGAGGGCCGAGTTCGCGAATCAGGCGATTGACGATGCCGCGGGCGGGGCGGCCGGAGAACAGGGTGGTCAGTACCGTGTTTGCCGCGGCCGGGCTCTGCAGCGCCTGACGGTGCAGCGGGCTGGCGCGGCTTTCGTCACACAACAGGTAGGCGGTGCCGACCTGTACGCCGGCCGCGCCGAGTGCCTGCACGGCGTCAACTCCGCGCACATCGGCAATTCCACCGGTGGCGATGACCGGTACATCCAGCGCGGCGACCAGTTGCGGCAACAGGGCGAGGGTGCCGACCTGGCCGTCGATGTCCGTGCTGAGGAACATCCCACGATGCCCGCCGGCTTCCAGGCCCTGGGCAATCACCGCATCCACACCCTGCGCCTGTAACCAACGGCCTTCTTCGACGGTCGTGGCGCTGGAAAGGATCTTCGCACCGGTTGCGAGCACGCGCTGCAGCAGCTCTGGAGCGGGCAACCCGAAATGAAAGCTGACGACAGCCGGGCGATGGCGCTCGAGCACCTCGGCCATCGCCGCATCGAAGGGCTTGCGTGTGGCGCCGCCGGGGATGCTCGCCGGGTCGATGCGATGCTCGTTCAGGAAAGGCGCAAGCAACGTCAGCCAGGCTTGCTCCCGTTCCGGGTCGAGGGCAGGCGGCTGGTGGCAAAAGAAGTTGACGTTATACGGTTGGTCGGTCAGTGCCGTCATGGCGCTGAGCTCGGCGTCCAGTGATTCGGCGTTGAGCATACCTGCGGGAATCGAACCCAGGCCGCCTGCCATGGATACTGCCGCGGCGAGTTGATGATTCTGCGATCCGGCCATTGGCGCCTGGATTACTGGCAGCTGAATGCCGAAGAGGTCTCGAATGTCCATCTGGGTTCCTGGTCGCTTACCTCGGAAGGCGATCACTTTAACAGGCGGCTGGTCGCTATCTTCGTCTGATCCGACCTGGTGATGCGCCTTGCCTCTCCGAATCGGCAAGCTGCGCAGTTAAACTGTGCGCTTCTCAGGAGTGCCCCATGAATTACCGCCACGCTTTTCACGCCGGCAACCATGCCGATGTGTTCAAACACCTCGTCTTGTCCCGGCTGTTCGCCTCGCTCGCCCGCAAGGAGGCGCCGTTCGCCTACCTCGACAGCCATGCCGGCGTTGGCCTGTATGACCTCGCCGGCGACCAGGCCAGCCGCACCGGCGAATGGCTGCAGGGCATTGCCCGCTTGTGGCAAGCCAGTGAGGTTCCGGCTGCCACCGAAGCCTATCTGAACGTGATCCGTGCGCTCAATCCAGATGGTGCGCTGCGCTATTATCCGGGATCGCCGGAACTGGCGCGACAGCTGAGTCGCCCGCAGGATCGTCTGCAGCTCAACGAGAAACATCCCGAGGATGGTCGTCTACTGAAGGACAACATGGCCGGCGACCGCCGCGTTGCCGTGCATCTGGGCGAGGGTTGGCATGTGCCGCGGGCGCTGATGCCGACCCAGGAAAAGCGCGTGGTACTGCTGATCGATCCGCCATTCGAGCAGGCCGATGAACTGACGCGCTGCGTGCAAGCATTGACCGAAGCGCTTGGGCGCATGCGACAGACCATCGGCATGATCTGGTATCCGATCAAGGACGAGCGCCAACTCAAGCGGTTCTATCAGCAGCTGTCGCGCAGCGGCGCGCCGAAAATGCTGCGCGCCGAACTCCATGTCCATCCCACCGACGAAGCACTGCGCTTGAACGGCTCGGGCCTGGCCATCAGCAACCCGCCATGGGGCTTGGAAGAGGAGTTGCGCGAGCTGTTGCCGTGGCTGGCCAAGTTGCTTGGACAAAGCGAAGGCGGCTGGCGGCTGGACTGGTTGATCGAAGAGAAATAGCTGGAAGCCAGAAGCTGGAAGCTTGAGTCGAAGGGGTGCCCGCCGATTCGGAATGGGTCTTGGCGCCGCTAGCTCGGATTTCACCGCCCTACGGATTGACGGCCTACGGTCGCCAGCTACCAGCTACCAGCTACCAGCTACCAGCTACCAGCTAGAACAGTTTCAACGGTTCTTCCTGCAGTGCTGACATCTGCTCGCGCAGGATAAGGATCTGGTCGCCCCAGTAACGCTCGGTGCCGAACCACGGAAAACTCATCGGAAAGGCGGGATCGTCCCAGCGCCGCGCCAGCCAAGCGCTGTAATGCATCAGGCGCAGGGCGCGCAGGGCTTCGATCAGCGGCAGTTCGCGCGGGGCGAAATCGTGGAACTCGTTGTAGCCGTCGACCAGCTCGGACAGCTGCCCGAGTCGTTCGTGACGTTCGCCAGCGAGCATCATCCAGATATCCTGAACCGACGGGCCCATGCGGCAATCGTCCAGATCGACCAGATGGAAGGCGTCGTCACGCGCAAGGATGTTGCCGGGGTGGCAGTCACCATGCAGGCGAATCGGCTGAAACTCAGTGCGGGCAAAAGCATCATCGACCCGTTTGAGCAGGTCGCGGGCGACCGATTCGTAGGCCGGTAGCAGGCTTTTCGGGATAAATCCGCCGTCGAGCAAGGTGGCCAGCGAGTCGTGGCCGAAGTTCTGTGCGCCCAGTGTTTCGCGGTGCTCGAAGGAGCGGCTGGCGCTCACCGCATGCATCCGCCCGAGCAGCTGCCCGAGGCGGTAGAGCTGGTCGAGATTGCCCGGTTCCGGCGCACGACCACCACGCCGTGGGAACAACGCGAAGCGAAAACCGGAATGTTCGAACAGTGTCCTACCTGCGTACTCCAGCGGTGCAACCACGGGGATTTCGCGGTCGGCCAGCTCGTTCGAAAATTGATGTTCTTCGAGAATCGCTTCGTCGCTCCAGCGGCCGGGGCGGTAGAACTTGGCCACGAGCGGCGTGCTGTCTTCGATGCCCACCTGATAGACGCGATTTTCGTAGCTGTTCAATGCCAGCACGCGGGCATCGCTAATGAAGCCGGCGCTTTCCACCGCATCGAGCACAAGGTCAGGTGTGAGTGTGTCGAAGGGGTGGCTCATGGTCGGCTCCGTAAATGGGGCGGCCAGTGTATTGCACTGGCGCGTTTACACAACCGCGGCTCTGGCCGCCTAGTCGCCCGGCTTCGGCGTACGCGCCAGGCAATAAATATCGACCCGCACGGCGCCCGCGCGTTTCAATAGGCGAGCCAGTGCTTCGGCGGTTGCGCCGGTGGTCAATACGTCGTCTATGACCGCTACGTGCCGGCCGACGACCTGTCGCTCGTCGCTCAAAGCAAAGGCTTGGCGCAGATTGCGCCGCCTGCTGGCGGCGTCCAACTCTTGCTGCGACTGGGTGTCCTGGATGCGTTGCAGCAGCTCGTTCCGGACCGGGACATTCAGCACCGGACTCAACCAATTGGCGAGCATCTGCGCCTGGTTGAAACCACGCTGGCGCAACCGTTTGCGGGCCAGGGGCACGGGCAGCAGGATGTCCGGGCGCGGCAGGCCTTCGTCGAATCGGTGCTGCAGGTAGCGCGCAAGATGTTCCGCCAGCAGCCGGCCGAGCGGCCAGCGGGATTGATGCTTGAAGCGTGTGATCAGGCTATCCACCGGAAAGGCGAAGCGCCAGGGCACCGCGACATGGTCGAAGGTGGGCGGATGTTTGAGGCATTGGCCGCAGATCAGACCGTTCGTTTCCAGCGGCAGCGCGCAGATCGAACACTGCCCTTCGAGCCAGGGCAGCTCGGCTTTGCAGGGACCGCACAATGACTGGCTGGCCTCGCAGCGCTCATCGCAGAGCTGGCAGGGGTGTTCATATTTTAACCAGTTGTAAACCATGAGTCCTTTCCGGGTTGACAGCGCCTTTGGCTTGACTAACCATCTCGCATCCGTGCCAAGAACCCTGTGTACAAGGAATGCCCTATGAGCGCCACTGCCGCTTCCGCCACGCGTCATGACTGGAGTCTTACTGAAGTCAAGGCGCTCTTCGAGCAACCCTTCAACGATTTGATCTTCCAGGCCCAGGCTGTGCACCGCCAGTACTTCGATGCCAACCGTGTCCAGGTTTCGACGTTGCTGTCGATCAAAACCGGCGCTTGTCCGGAAGACTGCAAGTACTGCCCGCAATCGGGCCATTACAATACCGGTCTCGACAAAGAAAAGCTGATGGAAGTGCAGAAGGTGTTGGAGGCCGCAGCCGAAGCCAAGGCCATCGGCTCGACGCGCTTCTGCATGGGCGCCGCATGGAAGCACCCGTCCGCGAAGGACATGCCCTACGTGCTGAAGATGGTCGAAGGCGTGAAAGCCCTGGGGCTTGAAACCTGCATGACCCTGGGCAAGCTCGACCAAGAGCAGACCAAGGCGCTGGCAGCTGCGGGGCTGGATTACTACAACCACAACCTCGACACATCACCGGAGTTCTACGGCAACATCATCACTACTCGCACCTACGCCGACCGTCTGGAGACGCTGAGCTACGTGCGTGATGCGGGTATGAAGATCTGTTCCGGTGGCATCCTTGGCATGGGCGAGTCGCTGAACGACCGCGCCGGCCTACTGATTCAGCTGGCCAACCTGCCCGAGCATCCCGAGTCGGTGCCCATCAACATGCTGGTGAAAGTGAAGGGCACGCCGTTGGCCGAGGAGAAGGACGTCGACCCGTTCGACTTCATTCGCATGCTCGCCGTGGCGCGGATCATGATGCCCAAATCCCATGTGCGGCTGTCCGCTGGCCGCGAGCAGATGAACGAGCAGATGCAGGCCCTGGCCTTCCTGGCCGGGGCCAACTCGATCTTCTACGGCGAGAAGCTGCTTACCACCGGCAATCCGCAGGCTGACAAGGACATGCTGCTGTTCAAGCGCCTGGGCATCCAACCCGAAGCGCGCGAGGAGCATGACGACGAAGTGCACCAGGCCGCCATCGAGCAGGCCTTGGTCGAGCAGCGCGACAGCAAGTTGTTTTATAACGCAGTCGTGTAACACGGAGCTGGAAGCCAGGAGCCGAAAGCTTGAAGCGATTCGGCGCTGCTTCCAGCTTTAGGCTTCCAGCTTCGAGCTTATCCATGCCCTTCGATCTGTCGTCCCGCCTCGCCGAGCGCCGCGCTGCCCATCTCTACCGTCAACGACCGTTGCTGGAAACACCACAGCAGCCCGACGTGACGGTCGATGGCGAGCCGCTGCTGGCGTTCTGCTCCAATGACTACCTAGGGCTTGCCAGCCATCCGGACGTGATCCGCGCCTTGCAGCAGGGGGCCGAGCGTTGGGGCGTGGGTGGCGGCGCCTCGCATCTGGTGATAGGACACAGCACACCGCATCACCAGCTCGAAGAAGCCTTGGCTGAATTCACCGGCCGGCCGCGGGCCTTGCTGTTCTCCACCGGTTACATGGCCAATCTTGCGGCTGTCACCGCGCTGGTGGGGCAGGGCGATACGGTGTTGGAAGACCGCATCAATCACGCCTCGCTGCTCGACGCGGGACTACTCAGCGGGGCGCGCTTCTCGCGCTATCTGCACAACGATGCGCAGAGCCTGGCCAAGCGCCTGGATAAAGCGACTGGCAATACCCTGGTAGTGACCGACGGCGTGTTCAGCATGGACGGTGATCTGGCCGACCTGCCAACCCTCTGCGCCACCGCGAAGGCCCGCAAGGCCTGGGTGATGGTCGATGACGCCCATGGCTTCGGTCCGTTGGGCAAAACCGGCGGCGGCATCGTCGAACATTTCCGCTTAGGCATTGATGATGTGCCGGTCCTGGTCGGCACGCTGGGCAAGGCCTTCGGCACCGCCGGCGCATTTGTTGCTGGCAGCGAGGCGTTGATCGAAACGCTGATCCAGTTCGCGCGGCCCTACATCTACACCACCAGCCAGCCACCGGCGGTGGCCTGCGCGACTCTGAAAAGCCTGGAGCTGCTGCGCAGTGAAGGCTGGCGCCGCGAACATCTCGGCCGACTGATTACACGTTTCCGCCAGGGCGCGAGCGAAATCGGTCTGACCCTGATGGACAGCCCGACTCCTATTCAGCCGATCCTGGTCGGCAGCAGCGAACGGGCCTTGAAGCTGTCCGCCGCGCTGCGCGAGCGGGGGATTCTGGTCGGTGCCATTCGTCCACCAACGGTGCCGGCCGGCAGTGCTCGCCTGCGGGTGACCTTTAGCACGTCGCACAGCGAGGCGCAGGTGGAACGACTGCTGGATATCCTGGCCGAATGCTGGAATCGATTGGCCGAGGAGCCTGAAGCGGATGCGTGATCAGCTGATTTTGCTGCCCGGATGGGCGTTCGGTCCGGCTGCATTGCAGCCTTTGTGCGAGGCGCTGTTCGAACTCGCGCCGGATCTCGAGGTGGTCATCGAACCCCTGCCCGAGCTGGCCGATGCCGATGCCTGGCTCGATGAGCTCGACCGTCGTCTGCCCGATGACAGCTGGCTGGCCGGTTGGTCGTTGGGCGGGATGCTCGCCACTCAGCTGGCGGCGCGGCGCCTGGACACCTGCCGCGGGCTGATAACCATCGCCAGCAACCCCTGTTTCCGTGCGCGGCCGCAGTGGCCGGAAGCAATGGCCGCGGACATCTTCGATGCCTTCCATGAGGCGTTCCGCCTCGACCCCGAGGAAACCCTCAAGCGCTTTCGTTCGCTGTGCAGTCGTGGTGGTTACGACCCGCGGACGCTGGCGCGCCAACTGCAGGTCAGTCAATCCGCGTCCGCACCCGCCGTTCTGGAAGCGGGCTTACAAGTGCTGGCGGAGCTGGACGGGCGCGAGGCGCTGCACGGCTATTTCGGTCCCCAGCTGCATCTGTTCGCCGGTGGCGACGCGTTGGTGCCTGCCACCGCCTGTGATGCGCTTCGGCGTTGGATGCCCGGTATCGAAGCCGAGCTGATAACGAGTGCAAGCCATGCCCTGCCGCTGGAACGCGCTGACGACGTGGCGGCCACGATAGCGGCTTTTATCAAGGGCAAAGCAGAATGAGTAATGCGGTTACGGCTGTGGTGCCGAATGCGGTAAGCGGCCTGCCTGACAAGCGACAGGTCGCCGCGTCGTTTTCCCGCGCCGCCCCCAGCTATGACGCCGTGGCCGAGCTGCAGCGTACGGTTGGCGATGCGCTGCTGCAGCGTCTGCCCGGCGAGCTGACGCCGGCCCGTTGGCTGGATCTGGGCTGCGGCACCGGCTATTTCTCGCGGAGCCTGGCGAGCCGTTTCCGGGCTGGCGAAGGCGTCGCGCTGGATATCGCTGAAGGCATGCTGCGCCATGCCAGGCCTCAGGGCGGTGCACAGTATTTTACCGTCGGTGACGCCGAGTGCCTGCCTCTGCGTGGGGCGTCGGTGGACCTGATCTTTTCCAGCCTGGCGCTGCAGTGGTGTGAAGATTTTTCCGCCGTGCTGAGCGAGGCGAGCAGGGTGTTGTGCTCGGGCGGGGTCTTTATGTTCAGCAGTCTATGCAGCGGCACCCTGCAGGAGCTGCGCGACAGCTGGCAGGCCGTGGACGGTTTTGCCCACGTCAATCGCTTTCGCTCTCTCGAGGCTTATCAGCAGCTTTGTGCCGCCAGTGGGCTGCAACTGGACCGGCTCGATGTCGAGCCCAAAGTGCTGCATTTCGCCGAGCTGCGTCAGCTGACTCATGAGCTCAAGGCGCTCGGTGCGCACAATCTCAATCCAGGTCGTCCCGGCGGCCTTACCGGCCGTGCGCGCATTCGCGCATTGATTGATGCCTATGAGCAGTTCCGCACTCCGAGCGGGCTGCCGGCGACCTATCAAGTGGTGTACGGCGTGTTGCGCAAGGATTTTTGAGATGACTGCGGCTTTTTTCGTCACCGGCACCGATACCGAAGTCGGCAAAACTACCATCGCCGCCGGGCTGCTGCATGCGGCGCGGCAATCAGGTCTCAGTACAGCCGCGGCGAAGCCAGTGGCGTCGGGGTGCGAGATGACCACTGATGGATTACGCAACAGCGATGCCTTGGCGCTGCTTGGCGAGTGCACGCTGTCGATGCGCTACGAAGCCGTCAATCCGTTCGCCTTCGAGCCGGCCATCGCGCCGCATCTGGCTGCGCGCGAGGCGGGCGTCGATCTGAGTGTGGCGCGGTTGGCCGACCCGGTCCGGCAGATGCTGGCGCTGCAGGCGGATTTCTCGTTGGTCGAGGGGGCCGGCGGCTGGCGCGTCCCATTAGTCGGTGGCGAGACGCTTTCCGATCTCGCCATGCAGCTCGGTCTGCCTGTGATCCTGGTGGTCGGGGTTCGCCTCGGTTGCATCAATCATGCGCTGCTCAGTGCCGAGGCCATCGAGCGCGATGGGCTGCGACTGGCAGGGTGGGTGGCCAATATCGTCGATCCCTCGACGTCGCGGCTGGAGGAAAACCTCGCCACGCTGGCAGAGCGGCTGTCGGCGCCTTGCCTCGGACGAGTGCCGCGCCTCGTGGCGGCAAACCCCTCCGACGTGGCGCCCTATCTGGATCTCGGGCCGCTCATTTCCGCGTGATGAACTTATCGCCGGCTTAAGGCCGTCCGTCACTGGCGGCAACGTGCCGGCTCTGCTTCAATGATGGCTAACTGATTGCGCGGAATCTCGTGGCATGCAGATCACCAACAACCTCCTCTCTGCCGGACTGGGCGCCTACCAGGCTGGGCAGCAGCGCGTTGAAGCCGCCGCTGGCACTCCGCCGGTTGCCGAAAACTCCCAAGCAGTCACCGACACCGTCGAGCTGACTGAGCAGCTGATCCAAATGAAGGTCGGTGAGCACATAGCTAAGGCCGGCGCGCCGATGCTGCAGAGTGCGGATGAAGTGCTTGGAACGCTAATCCACACCCAAGCCTGACACCTGTCGGCACTCTGACCTGCCTCCCTGCCTCCCTGCCTCCCTGCCTTGGCAGATCTCCCCCTATTCTTATAAACGGCGCCCGACCAACGGCGTCCTGGCGAGAGAACGCATCG
>DPSI01000143.1:1041-7276 GCA_003527165.1 Pseudomonas sp. | reverse complement strand
AGGTTCTGCAGCTGCGGAAACAGGTTGTTGTCGATGAAGTCTTTCAGTGCGTCGCCAGTCATGCCTTCCGGATCGGCAGCCCAGGTGCGCCAGCGGCAGCTTTCGGGAATGGGCGAGCGGTAGTTGTCATCCATCAGCTCCCATTCCAGCTCGCGGTCATCGAAGATCTTGAGGAACAGCAGCCAGACCAGCTGGCCGATGCGCTGGGCGTCGCCATCGACGCCAACGTCTTTGCGCATGATGTCCTGGATGGATTTGATGGTGGAGCTGATGGACATGCTTACTTCCTAAACAGATTGTCGCGATGCCAGGCCAGATAGCCGCGATGTCGCTGGTCGATCTGGCGCAGGCGAAGGTCGGGGGTGATATTGAGCGCTCGAGCGCTGTCTGGGTCCAGATCCTCGCCAAGGAGAATCTGCCCATGGTCGTCGAAGCTGATCAAGCCTTGGTCGAAGGCCAGGTCAAGGTTTGGTGTCAGCAGAAGGCCGTTGAACGGATCGAGCCGCTCTGCCCCACTGGCGACGCGCCAGGGTTTGATGTGTGAGGCGAATAATAATCTTGACCTGCCACAGCCAGTTACGGCGCAACCCTTCCAATATTCGAGGAGTTGTTCCCGAAAGAAGGATTGACCAATGCGGGCCTTGATTAGCGCCGCCCGCTCTGTGGCTGGTAAAGCTAACTCCGTCTCGCTTAATTCGATTGCGGAAGCGTTAGAGGCTGGGCCCGATACCCATCCGATCAGAATAAGCGCCTCGTACAGTTCCGGGTGCATTGTCACCTGTGTCTCTGATTTACCCGGAGCACCAATAAATGTTGCTAAGCAATAGACCCAATATTCGAGGCGGGTGATGTCTAGGGCGTCCGCAAGAGCGTGAGCTAGCTCGCCATACTTCAAGTTAGCGGTATTAAAGGTGTCGTAGCCGCCTAGCTGGGCAATTTCGCGCATACAAAGCGTTTGTTCAGGCGCAGAGGCGTGACCTACAAGCATGTCGCGTTGCGCTTGGCTCATGCCGTTTTCGATCTGTCTAAGCGCCGTAGCGTAGCGCTCTGCGGTGGCTCTGCCGCGAGTAATTGGTGGTGCGGTTTCCATCTTTTCTGCGATGAGCGCGCGTAATGCGGCTTTATCCATTTCCATATGTATTTCTCGTTAGATGTATAAGCTAGGGTCGGTCAGGATGCGTAGAGCTCGCTTTCCAGGTCATAAATGGCCTGGTGGTAGCCAGCCTTACCGCCAAACGCCTTCACCAGCTCGATGGGCGCGCCGATTTGGTTGAAGGGATCGAGCTGGAGAATCTTGATGTCCTCGATATGCTCGACGCCGGTATCGGCGTATTTATCCAGCAGCGCCTCCAGTACCTGGCGGGCCGCGCCGGAGTATTTGGCGAAGTAGTTGCGCTTCTTGACCTGGTCGGCACGCTCGCGGCGAGACAGGGCGGGCTGGTCGAAAGCGA
This sequence comes from Pseudomonas sp., assembly GCA_003527165.1. GTDB lineage: Bacteria > Pseudomonadota > Gammaproteobacteria > Pseudomonadales > Pseudomonadaceae > Stutzerimonas. Next base: position 5,825 of record DPSI01000143.1, on the reverse strand, counting down.
CGTGGCAGATCAGGTCAAACGGATCCAACAGCTTGCTCTGCTTCTTTTCCACTTCTTCGGCCAGGGCTTCCCACATCACGCCCTGAGCAGCCAACTCGTCGATGATCGCCTTCTTTCGCTCGGCATCACTCCAGCGACGGAGAAAGTCGCCCAGCGAGGCGAACTGCTTGTGCACGCAGGTGCGGGTGTAGTCGTTCAGCGACTCGGTGATGAGTCGTCCGTCCGGGCCGTAGTACTGCACGCGCTCGGCGATGACATAGATCGGAATGCTGTCGATGACGTACTTGATGCGCTTTTTGCCGCCATCGTCGCCAGTGAACTCCAGCTCACCGGCCTCGGCCTCGCTGCCTGCGGTGATACCGTCGCCTTCCAGCAGATCGTCCGGCGGGACCGGAGGCTCATCGCCTGACGGGGCGTAAATCACAACGGGATCGCCATCGAAGGCAGGATCGGCAAACAGTTCGGTGGCCTTCTTGAAGTCCATGATGGTGAACCAGTACTTGCCGAAATCCTCGTTGATGCGGGTGCCGCGGCCGATGATCTGCTTGAACTCGGTCATGGATTTGATGTGCTGGTCAAGCACCACCAGCTTGCAGGTCTGGGCATCGACACCGGTTGTCATCAGCTTGCTGGTGGTGGCGATGACCGGGTAGCGCGACTCGGGATCGATGAAGTTGTCGAGCTCGGCCTTGCCTTCCTGATCGTCCCCGGTGATACGCATGACGTACTTGCGATTCTCGGCCACGCGCTCGGGATTGAGGTTGACCAGCGCCTGACGCATACGCTCGGCGTGGTTGATGTCGTCGCAGAAGACGATGGTCTTCTGGAACGGATCGGTGGCCTTGAGGAACTCGCTGACCTTCTGCGCAACCAGCTGGGTGCGCGCCTCGATGACCAGGGTGCGGTCCATGTCCATGAGGTTGTAGATGCGGTCTTCGATCAGCTCGCCGTTCTTGTCGAGCATGCCCTTTGGCGGCCGCCAGCCTTGCAGGTCCTTGTCGAAATCGATCCGAACCACCTTGTACGGTGCGAGAAAGCCGTCTTCGATACCTTGCTTCAAGGTGTAGCTGTACACCGGCTCACCGAAGTAGGTGATGCTGGAAACCTCTTTGGTTTCCTTAGGCGTGGCGGTGAGGCCGATATGGGTAGCACCGGAGAAGTAGTCAAGAATCTCTCGCCAAGCCGAATCCTCCGCTGCGCTGCCCCGGTGGCATTCGTCGATCACGATCAGATCGAAGAAGTCTCGGGAGAATTGCTTGTAGACGTTCTGCTCTTCCTCGGCGCCGGTGACAGCCTGATACAGCGACAGATAGATCTCGTAGGACGTATCGATCTGTCGCTTGGCGATCTTGGTCATCGCTGCGCCGAAGGGCTTGAAGTCGTTGTTCTTGGTCTGGTCGACGAGGATGTTGCGGTCGGCCAGAAAGAGAATGCGTTTCTTCTGCTTCGACTTCCACAGCCGCCAGATGATCTGAAAGGCCGTGTAGGTCTTGCCGGTGCCGGTGGCCATGACCAATAGGATGCGATCCTGCCCTCGCGCGACCGCTTCAACGCTGCGGTTGATAGCATTGGTCTGGTAGTAACGCGGCATACGCCCTGAGCCGTCGTCGTAATACGGCGCCTCAGCCTTGTTTCGGGCCTCGCCTTTCAGGCCCTTCCACTGGCAGTAGCGTTGCCAGAGCTCGGCAGGGCTTGGGAACTGGCCTAGGCTCAGTTCCGTTTCGACCTGATTCCCCGTGCCACTGCGGTCATGGAACAGAAAGCCATCGCCATTACTGGAGAACACGAAGGGCACATCCAGCGCCTCGGCATAGTCCAATGCCTGCTGCATACCGGAGCCCAGGGAGTGCTTGTTGTCCTTGGCCTCAATAACGGCAAGCGGAAGGTTCGGCTGATGATAAAGAATGTAGTCCGCTCGGCGTGACTCGCCGCGGCTGTGAAGCTTCCCGCGCACGATGATGCGCCCTTTGGTGAAGCTGACTTCCTCACGGACTTGTTTCTGCATGTCCCATCCAGCCAGCGCAACGGCTGGGGAGATGTACTTGCTGCAGATATCCCGCTCGGATAATGACTTCTTGTCCATGCGCCGGTCCCAAAAAACGATAGCAATTCGGACGCCCCTACAAGGGCGATACATGCCCGAGCCGAACAACCTGAGGAAGCGAGTACGTATTAATGAAACCGCGCTTGAAGGCCATCCTTGATGTGCAGCAACACCGCTTAGAGATGCTGCGATGGCCACAATATCTTTGTGCCATCACCGGGTAAAGCTAAACCCCTAGCTGTCCGCTCAACGGACCTGTTCAGATCCATTCATTCAACATGAAGCAACGTCGAGCGATCGACCACGTCAGTTTGAATTTATCCCAAGCTGGCTAACCAAGGCCGGATGATCGCTTTGCGCCCCTCCAAACTAAGCGTGGCGACGCCCTCCTTCACCAGCGCCCGCTTATCTCCGGTATGCGGGTTTGCAACATAGGTGTTTATAGAGGGCAGCATGTTCGGGTTCGCGCTCCACCGTAAATTGAACGCCGCCAGCTTGGGAAACCAGAATTGGCTGGCGTACGGCAAATTGTCGTGAATCCACCAAGCCAACGGCGTCCAGTCCTTCCGCTCCTCATACCAGGGCAACAACGCTGGCATCACAACACAAGCGGTCGCACCCAGATAGCCGTTGGTATCCAAGTAATCCCAAATATGCCCACCGTAGTTGCTCTCATTTGCGGCGCAACTATATTGGTTTTTGTTTTCTGCGCCCTTCGTATTGACTGCCGGAGCCCGATAGGCGGAGCGAATGCAGATCCGGCCAAAACGATCCTGGAGCGGCTCCAGCAACAACTCGCATAGCTGACGCCCAGCTTCAATGGCACGGTCAGGGTAGTCCGGAATATTAGGAATGCCTTCAATCTGCGAAATTTCCGAGTACAGGAAATCTCGCATGAAGAAGTGCTTGGATAGTCTTACGCGTCCTAGATCCTCTAAGGCGGCCACCGTAGCCGGCTTTTTCATCTGTATTTGCGTTCCTTGCTACCGCGTTGGTCCGTTCTGCGCGCGCTCATCGAGGGGACGCAGTTTCAGTCGAATCTCGAACAGTTCAGTTTGGACGATCTGCTCACACGGTATGTCTACTGAAAAAACACATCTAGTCTGGTTACGCATACAGGTAAAGTTTACGGACAGGATTATCTCCCGTCATAGCTTGTTGCGCGCTAGGCGGCATATCTGCAAAAGACTCCCTCTGCCCCTGAACGGTAGTCTAGGAAATGTTGCTGGATCAGGGTTACATGGTAAACGCTGCTTTATTGAGGGCTGGCACCGACCGGGCAGCTGCAGGCTAGGGTGAGGGACTAGAAACACATGGTGCGCAACGTTGAAACGTCCATTTCCGTGCGTACCAGCTTGCGCACCAGGCTTTTGCGCACCGACGGCGGATCAGATTCCCTAGCCTTAGCGTTAGTAATCAAGTGGTATCCAAAGGGCGGTATCCAAGCTGGTATCCACTCAAACCAGACAATAAGGTTAAGTGCGTACCTAATTGACTGAGGCAATGAGGGCTTAGAGGAAACATGGGCTCATTTCGAGACTACTTACGACGGCTACTCCCCTCACCAGGCAGGATAGGGCGGCAGAATGCGCAACCGGCTGTAATGGCTAGAATGCATCTATTTTCACTGCGCAACATTCGACGCCGGTTCAGATGCCTCGGCGGCAGTCATACCCGACTCGGACGTACAGGCAATTGACGCCAGCAGAGCTAAGTTGGCTTAGGAAGAATCTGATTCGCCCCTCTCCCATCGCATGGAATCGTCGGAAAACATCATGGAAATTCTCACGCTCGCAAGCATCATCCTGACTCTCGGCTTCGTCTCACTCGGCCTGCTGCTGTATTTCCGGCAGAGCAGTAAACTGCGCCGCGCCGCCGCGATAGATCAAGAGAAGCCTAGTAGTGACGAAACAGTTGATGCGGAGGATCGTGCGTATGCTGAGAATTTTTACTGCATCATGCTGACTGACGGAACCTGTCGCCCTGGCTTCATGATGGCCCCGCCGAAACAGGCACCCGGGGTACGAAAGCAGGGCGAAAAGGTGCCGCCCGAATCATGAATGCATGGCGGCCTGACTCGGCTTGGGAAGTTCGCGCATTCAGCGAGGCGACCAAAGACATATATGGACCGGCCCTCCACGGCCGTCTGGAAAAGCCGAAAACAGCCACAGCGGCCATGAAAATGTATCCCTACATGTATCCCTTAGGTTTTATAAACCCGTAAAAGATTTACGTATCAGTAACTTAAGAGTCCAGTTCAGGTGACCCCGGCCCACCAATTTTAGACACTTAACCCCCTGATTTTCCTAGTGAATTTCGGGGGTTTTTGCTTTCTGGAATAGCGGGTGTCGAAGAAATGGAATCATTCCACCAAGGGCAAGGCCGGTCCCAACCGTACCGCATCGTCATGACCAGGCTCGAGTGACCCAGGATCTTTAAGGCGCTCGGCTACTCCGCTCAGACCGGGGTGACGTACTACTCCCTCACGAGCAGCACAGGGGCTGGCCGGTGATTGGAATCAACAAGACGAAGATTCATGACGGCCACGGATGCAGACGAAGGAATCGCCGAGCGCAAGATCGATATCACAGAGACCATCAAACGAAATGCACAGTTAGTTCCTATTACGACTGAAGCTGACAAAGGTGCTGCGGAGATATTCCTCAAATGCATATGTGATTACCGGCAGCTGACGATTTCGCAGGCAGGCCAATACCAGATTGGCGCATGGAAAGCCGCG
>DPSI01000143.1:0-856 GCA_003527165.1 Pseudomonas sp. | reverse complement strand
ATTGGCGCATGGAAAGCCGCGGTCTTCTATCTCCCGGCTGACAAGTTCGCCACCGACGCACGGCGCGCCGATCTCGATCTGGAAGGTAAGCGCTTGCTCGTAACGCAGATAGCCGAGCAAAAACTCGAAGCTATTGCTTTCAATCGACGGTCGCAGTTTGATCGAGCGTCGAGCAAGAAAGGCATCCAGCAATTGCCTCCCCGCGATATCGCGCCCCGGCAACACGAGCGGATAATCCAGGCATTGCCGCAGTCTGACTGGACCGGCCTGCGCCGCCAGGGGATGATCCCGATGCATCACTAAGCACAGTGGTTGTACCAGCTCGTCCAGACGAACAATGTCCGATTCAGGTGTCAGATGAAAGATCAGCGCCAAGTCAGATTCGAACGTGCGCAGGGAATCCAACGCTCGGCTGTGATCCCCCACCTGCACGTGGAACTCGACTAATGGATGCTTTTTCTTGAAGCCGGCAATGCGCTCCGGCAGAAAAGCTGCAGCCGCAGCCTGGCTGACGACGATACGCACGCAGCCGCGCCGCAGCCCTTGAAGGTCTTCAATCTCCGAGCGCACCTGCTCGAGATGCGCCGAGCGGCTGCGAATGTACTGCACGAACAATTCGCCTGCAGCGGTTAACCGCATCCCCCGGGGAAGACGCTCGAACAAGGGCGTACCCAGCTCCGCCTCCAGATCCTGAATACGCCTATTCACCGCCGAGGGCGCGACGTGCAATCGTTCGGCTGCCTGGCGAATCGACCCCACCCGGGCCACCTCGTCGAGGTAATGGAGAAAGCGGAGATGGTTCAAGAGCCGTTCCTTTGCCAATGCAGTTCGAGCCTGTCATAGCGTTTCGAGCGGT
>DPSI01000145.1 GCA_003527165.1 Pseudomonas sp. | reverse complement strand
GTCTTCATCGCCATCGGCCACAAGCCCAACACGGACCTGTTCCAGGGGCAGCTCGAAATGAAGGACGGCTATCTCAAGGTCAGGGGCGGCAGCGAAGGCGACGCGACCTCCACGACCATCCCAGGCGTATTCGCAGCAGGCGACGTGGCTGATCACGTGTATCGTCAGGCCATTACTTCTGCCGGCGCGGGCTGCATGGCCGCACTTGATGCCGAAAAATATCTGGATCAATAACCCACCTCCGGGGCGGATACTTGCGTCCGCCCCTTCGTGATCTATCGATATGCTGACCTGGCTGCAGCGCGACGACCTGTCGTTTCCCCCGTTAGAAAAGGCCATGCACGAGCCCAACGGACTGCTCGCTGCGGGCGGCGACCTGTCGCCCGAGCGCTTGCTGGCAGCCTACCGGCATGGTTGCTTTCCTTGGTATCAGGACGGGCAGCCATTGCTCTGGTGGTCACCAGACCCACGCACGGTTCTTTACCCCGAGGAAGTGCATGTCTCGCGCAGCCTGCGCAAAAAATTACGTCAAGGGACGTTCAGCATCACCTTCGACCGTGCCTTTCGGGACGTAATTGAAGGCTGCGCCGGCCCCCGCAGCTATAGCGACGGCACATGGATCACCAGTCCGATGCAGGACGCCTATGTGAAGCTGCATCAGCTCGGCGTGGCGCACTCGGTTGAAGTCTGGCAAGACGGACGGTTGGTCGGCGGTCTCTATGGTCTCGCCATGGGTCGACTATTCTTTGGCGAATCGATGTTCAGCCGTACGACCGATGCATCCAAGGCGGGATTCGTGACATTAGTGGAACGTCTCCGAGACTGGGGATTCAAAATGATTGACTGCCAGATGCCGACGCAACACCTGGCCAGTTTTGGCGCGCGGACCATATCCCGCCAGAGGTTCGCCGAGACGCTCGCCAGGTATCTGGACGACCCCAGTTCAGCCCGATGGGAGCCCTAGTCGACGAAGCCAAGCTGACCTACACTGACTTCAAGATTTCCGAGAGCTGACCATGACTTCACTGGCTCGTCTCAAGTTCTACGCCACCCAGCCTCACGCGTGCAGTTACCTGCCCGACGAACAGGCCACTACGCTCTTCCTCGACCCCAGCCAGCCGATGGACGTACAGGTGTACGCAGAACTGTCTGAAATGGGTTTCCGCCGCAGCGGTGATCATCTCTATCGCCCTCATTGCCAACGCTGCACCGCCTGCATCCCCGCACGGATACCAGCCGAAGGGCTACAACTCAATCGCCAACAAAGACGCATCCTCAAACGCAACGCCGACCTGACCGTCATAGACGTCCGGCCTTCATTCACCGAAGAATATTACTCGCTTTATGCCAGCTATATCGAACAGCGCCACGCTGACGGTGACATGTACCCGCCGAGCCGGGACCAGTTTCATACTTTCCTGGTCCGCGACCTCCCCTTCTCCCGCTTCTACGAGTTTCGCCTGGAAGGCCGCCTGCTCGCTTTGGCGGTAACCGATGTACTGCCCAACGGCCTATCCGCTGTTTACACCTTCTACGACCCCAGCGAGGAGCGTCGCAGCCTTGGCCGCTTCGCAATTCTCTGGCAGGTTGGCGAGGCGGCCCGACTCGGGCTGAAGGCGATCTATCTGGGTTACTGGATCAAGAACTGCCGCAAGATGAACTACAAAACCGAATACCGTCCGATCGAACTGCTGGTCAACCAACGCTGGATTACTCTGAGCTGAGCCCTTGGCTCTCGGGGCCCTTTCAGGCACAATACTTGCCGCTTTTACCCGGGCATTCTTCGCACCGGGTCAATCATTGGACACCGAGGGCTTTACTGAATGTCGAAAGAAGACAGCTTCGAAATGGAAGGTACTGTCGTCGACACCCTGCCCAACACCATGTTTCGCGTGGAGTTGGAAAATGGGCACGTCGTTACTGCGCACATCTCCGGAAAGATGCGCAAGAACTACATCCGGATTCTGACCGGTGACAAAGTTCGTGTAGAACTGACTCCTTACGACTTGAGCAAGGGTCGCATCACCTACCGCGCCCGCTGACAGGACGCGAGAATGAATGCCCGGTAATCACCGGGCTTTTTGTTTACGCCTCATAAACCAAACAACCGAACCTGATCCGACCCGGCGCCTTGCATGCTCAACGGAGAAGTTTCCACCGCTTGAGCGCTCCGCCATCGCGCGATGATCAAAAAAACGCCCGGTTATGCCGGGCGTTTCTGTTTCAGCGCAACACTACTCGTCAAGCCAACTCGGCTGAGGTCTCGAAGTCGAAGAACGGTTCGCCGTCACGAATATCGATGTGTACCACTCCGCCGTGCTCGGCCAACTCTCCAAAGAGGATTTCTTCCGCCAGCGGCCGCTTGATCTTGTCCTGAATCAAACGAGCCATTGGCCGCGCGCCCATCTGAGGATCATAGCCGCGCTCAGCCAGCCAGCCACGCGCCGCATCCGACACCTCAAGCGTGACATGCTTATCCTCAAGCTGCGCCTGCAACTCAATGAGAAACTTGTCGACGATACTTTTGATGACCTCATGGCTCAGGCGACCGAACTGGATGATCGTATCCAGACGATTGCGGAACTCGGGCGTGAAGCTCTTCTTGATCACTTCCATCGCATCCGACGCATGATCCTGATGAGTGAAGCCAATCGAAGCGCGTGCCGCAGTCTCCGCACCCGCATTGGTGGTCATGATCAAGATAACGTTGCGGAAATCCGCCTTGCGACCGTTATTATCCGTCAGCGTCCCGTGATCCATCACCTGTAGCAACAGATTGAAGACCTCCGGATGCGCCTTCTCGATTTCATCGAGCAGGAGCACGCAATGCGGCTGCTTGCTGATCGCCTCGGTCAACAAACCACCCTGATCGAAACCGACATAGCCAGGCGGCGCACCGATCAAGCGCGACACCGTGTGACGCTCCATGTATTCGGACATATCGAAGCGCACCAGCTCGATACCCAGTGCCCGCGCCAACTGACGCGCAGCTTCCGTCTTGCCGACACCGGTAGGGCCGGCAAAGAGGAACGAGCCTACGGGTTTGTCCGGTGCTTTCAGTCCTGCGCGAGACAGCTTGATGGCAGTAGCGAGCGAGTCGATTGCATCATCCTGACCGAAGACGGTCAGCTTCAGGTCACGCTGGAGATTGCGCAGCAGCTCTTTGTCGGACGTACTGACATGCTTGGGCGGAATTCGGGCAATCTTGGCGATTATGTCTTCGACCTGCTCGACATCGATCCGCTCGACGCGCTTGTCCTCAGGCTGCAGGCGCTGGTATGCACCCGCCTCGTCAATGACATCTATGGCCTTGTCCGGCATGTGTCGATCATTGATATAGCGCGAAGCCAGCTCCGCAGCCGCACGGAGCGATTCATCACTGTATTCGATGCCATGATGCTGCTCGAAGCGACCTTTCAGACCGCGCAAGATACCGATAGTGTCCTCGACGGAGGGCTCGGAAACGTCAACCTTCTGGAAGCGTCGAGCCAAGGCCCGATCCTTTTCGAAGATCCCGCGAAATTCCTGGAACGTGGTCGACCCGATGCAGCGAATCTCCCCAGACGACAGCAGGGGCTTAAGCAAATTGGAAGCATCCATCACGCCGCCCGAGGCCGCGCCAGCACCGATAATCGTGTGGATCTCGTCAATGAATAGGACCGCCTGGGGCCGCTTACGCAATTCGTTCAATAACGCCTTGAAGCGCTTCTCGAAATCCCCGCGATATTTGGTACCGGCCAGCAAGGCGCCGAGATCAAGGGAATAGACGACACTATTGGCAAGCAAGTCCGGCACCTGATTGTCGACGATGCGCTTGGCCAGCCCCTCGGCGATTGCGGTTTTGCCGACCCCAGCCTCACCCACCAACAAAGGATTATTCTTGCGACGACGCGCCAGGATCTGGGCGACTCGCTCGACCTCGTGCTCACGCCCAACCAACGGGTCTATACGCCCCTGACGTGCCAGATCGTTGAGATTGCTCGCATAGGCATAGAGCGGGTTCCCCGAAGCGGCAGACTCGCCACCTTCCTCGTCCTGCATTTCCGAATCGCTTTCAGGATTGCCGCTATTGCCCGGCACCTTGGAAATTCCGTGAGCGATGTAATTGACGACATCAATGCGGGCGACGTTCTGCTGCTTGAGCAGAAACACCGCCTGGCTTTCCTGTTCGCTAAAGATCGCAACCAGGACGTTCGCACCAGTGACTTCGCGCTTGCCGGAGCTCTGAACATGGAAAACAGCACGTTGAAGCACACGCTGGAAGCCCAGGGTTGGCTGGGTCTCGCGCTCTTCGTCATGCTGGGGAATCAGCGGCGTAGTGGAGTCGATGAACTCCTGTAGGTCATGTCGCAATTTATCGAGACTGGCCCCGCAGGCCCGCAAAACCGTCGCGGCTGCTTCATTATCCAGCAAGGCTAACAGGAGATGCTCGACCGTCATGAACTCATGACGCTTGGTACGAGCTTCCTTGAAAGCCAAATTCAGAGTGACTTCGAGCTCACGGTTCAACATAGCTTTCACCTCTTACCCAGCAGTCGGGTTTAACCGTCCTTCTCGATCTCACAAAGCAACGGGTGCTGGCATTCCCTTGCATATTGATTGACCTGCATCGCTTTGGTTTCCGCAACGTCCCGTGTATAGACGCCACAGACGGCCCGCCCTTCGGTATGAACCGCCAGCATAATCTTGGTGGCGAGCTCCCGATTGTGATTGAAAATTCCTTCAAGCACCTCAACGACGAAATCCATCGGCGTGTAGTCGTCATTAAACATGACAACTTTGAACATCGGTGGTGCCTTCAGTTGCGGTTTGGCTTCTTCGACTGCCAAACCGGAAGAGTCGTCGTCCAGTGGCTTGGGGCGATCTTGATTGAATATTAGTCGAATCTCTGGAGATGCACGCATGCGTATAAACAGTTCTAGATCGGGGCGCCGAGGCCGGGTAAGTGGAAAGGCTTCACAGCCACCTGA